>JBGCGI010000076.1:0-2984 GCA_045110715.1 Rubripirellula sp. | reverse complement strand
ATCCGCATCGTTCTGCTCGGGAATCACCGACACGTAGTAGGGGTCGCTTGAATCTGCTGGCGCTCGAACGGTAGGAGCCATCCAGACTTCTTTGCTCTTGTGTTGAATGCGTGACTCATAGGACCACCGACGCGCGATTCCGTACCGCCAGTGAGTGTCCTTCGGACTCAAATCCGCTTCCACACAAAGAAGAACTGCGGGAGTCGTTCCGTTTGCGAAGGCAAAGATCGCGCCGTCTGCATCACCTGCCGAATACCGGTGGATCGGCTGAGGCATCAGTCGAAGTTTTTTGAAATTGGTTTTGTCCGCCAAGGTAAGCACCTCTCCCGAAAAGTCGCGCGCGATGCGACGCATCTGTACGAGCCGATACGGGCCAGAACCGGCCGGTCGCGGTGCTTCCGGTAGTCGCTGCCATTGAAGAGACGACGTACTCGGTTGCCACTGGGGCTTTCCATTTCGACGGGCGACAAACCGAGAGTCGTCTAGTGATGTCGCGCAGACGTAGGAACGGACCAGCGGATGAAACCACCGAAACATCGCAAAAATGGCCACCGGTCGTTCCTGAGACGTGACAATGTACAGATCGCCGTAGTAACGACCGGTATCGAAGTAGGACCATCGCAATGCGGGTTCAGCGGAAATGCTGATTGGTGTCCGGCCATCTTCGGAAACGAAGCTCCAATGCTTCAGTTCGGCATCCGCCAGCTGTGACATTTGGTTCCGTTCGCGGACGGACTGATTGTCAGAGGCTATTGGTGGATTGTTGCTCTCCTGAGCTTGGATCAACTGGAACGAGTTGAATTCCAACAACAGCATCAAGATGCAACCGAATCTGCTACTTCGTATCAAGGGATTCACCTTCGTGAGAAGTTTCTCGCTTTACCATCCGTGACGGCAACGGCGACGCATTGTAAGTCAAAGCGGCGCAGTTGATTTGCCTGACTCAAAGCAGTTGCGGAACCCAGTTCGACGAAAACCGATTGCAGCGATTGGTCAATCAAATCACGAATGTCTGCAAATCGTCGAGTTCGGACAAGTTTGTGGAAGCAAATCGTCGCTACCACGCCTGTCTTGACTTCGTCCGCGTATCGAACGGGGCTCGGTTACGGTACAGTTAGGTTTCTCATCAACTTCTAGTGGCCGAGGAAATAATGGCGAAAATTGATCAACCAGCCCCCAAGAAGGATGAACTCGTGGTGGAATCGAACCACACAGAGAAGATCAAGTCGCAGGTATTGGAGAAAGTCGGCAGACCCGCCCATCTACATCGTGTGGAGGTGTGCCAGCACCACAACGGTAACTATCGGGTCAATCTTTGGGAGAAGCTAGAACCGGTCGGTGACTCCGATTTGTCGATGCGCGTCCACATTGGCTCGTCCTACTATTTGAAGGTCTCGGATTCAGGTGAGATCGTTAGTAGCAACCCGCCGCTGACCAAACTCAGCGTCTCCGCGTGAGCTTGACTGATCTCGTCATTCTTGATGTGACCTCGCACGAATCGCTCTCGCGAGTCAATCATCATGAAGCAAACGCATCGAAGTGTGGCAGCGAATGTCAGATTTTGATGGACGATCCCAGGGCGTCACGCTCCACACGTCGTCCCTAACTGGTGCCACGCATGCCGAACCGCGACGAACGGGGGGCATCTTGCTTTGGGCGATCGGTCACGATTCTCGCGCTGATTGTGGCTGGTGAAGCAGTCTTCTTTCTGCCATTTGTGCTTCCGCGCGTGTTCCGGCCAACACGGTTGGACGTTTTCCAGCTGACGAACCTTGAACTGGGGATCGTCTTTTCGGTTTACGGCATTGTCGCCATGCTGGCGTACTTTCCGGGTGGACCCATCGCAGATCGCTTCTCGGCGCGGAAGCTGATGGCGTTCGCGTTGCTCGCGACTTCGCTTGGCGGTCTGTTGATGGCGAGGATCCCTTCGCTTGCTGCATTGAAGTGGCTGTATGGCTTCTGGGGGCTCACGACGATCCTGTTGTTTTGATCGCCGCTGATTCGAGTAACGCGTGCTTGGGGTGGAGCCGAGTTGCCCGGCCGAGCCTTCGGAATGCTGGACCGGGGGCAGAGGGCTTGTTGCTGCTGTCATTGGCAGCAGTGCGGTGGCGCTGTTCGCTTTCTTCATGCCGGAGCAGGTGCAAAGTGCAACGCCTGAGCAGCAAGCGAACGTGTTTCGGCAAGTGGTCCTGCTGTTCTCCGGAATCACGTTTGCCGCGGCCGTGCTTGTTTGGTTTGCGTTGCCTCGGCAGAGTGAGTCGCCGGATGACTCTCAGGGCGGGTTCGAGCCCTTGGGAGTTGGGCGTGTGTTGCGAATGCCAACGGTGTGGCTGCAAGCGATCGTCGTCGTCTGCGCCTACGTAGGATACAAGGGGCTGGACGAGGTTTCTCTCTACGCACACGACGTCTTGGAGTTCGATGAAATTCAAGCGGCCGGGATCGGCACACTTTCCATGTGGGTTCGCCTTTTCGCGGCGATTGCTGCGCGGCTGCTAGCCGATCGCCTTGGTGTTGCCCGGTTAACGATCCTCAGTTTGTCGGCGTTCGGCATTGGCAGCGCGGTGATTGCCACGGGGACGTTTCACCCTGGCATCACGGTGTTCTTCGCCGCGACACTGATCACCACGAGCGCAGCGGTGTTCGCTTTGCGAGGGCTGTACTACGCGATGATGGAGGAAGGACGCGTTCCGTTTGGCGATACCGGTAGCGCGGTCGGGATTGTCTCAGTGGTCGGGTACACACCTGACATCTTCATGGGACCGCTGATGGGGCTATTGCTGGATCGCTGGCCAGGTGAGTTGGGGCACCAATACGTCTTTGCAGTGCTCGCGCTATTCGCGATGGTGGGGCTGGCGGCATCGATCGCATTTTGGCAGATCACTCGACGGTCCGTTTGAAGTCGAATGAGTAGCACGCGAGTTCGCCTGCATCATTTTTGAAGCGGTAGCTTGTGAGACTGTTCGCGGCCGGAGCGTTGGAAGCGG
>JBGCGI010000075.1:0-19299 GCA_045110715.1 Rubripirellula sp. | reverse complement strand
TCTCTCGCCCATCGATTCCACTGGGCGGCAAGCGAAGCAGTTTCCTGAGGGCGTTCCATTGCGAGGTCGTGTTGCTCGGTTCGGTCCCTCCCAAGGTCATACAATTCCCATTTCCCTGCTGTGCCAAGTCGCACAAGTTTACGATCGCCGACACGAATGGCGGCGTTGCCTTCATGCTCCCAATACAAAGGGCGATCAGCGAAGGCACCTTTGCCCGAGAACAACGGCATCAGACTTTGCCCCTGAGCCGGTGTGATTGCCTTTCCCTTGAACTCAGCAGGGTAAGTCGCTACTCCGAGGTCAACGCATGTCGCCATGATGTCGACGAGGTGTGTCGGCGTAGCAACCCAACCGTCAGACTCACCATGAGGCTTCACGCCAGCGGGCCAATGGGCAATCAGAGGGGAAGCCGTTCCGCCCTCATGGTTGTAGTGTTTGTATTTGCGGAAGGGCGTATTGTTGAGATGTGCCCAACAACGCCCAATGAATACATCGGAATGTGGATTGCCTGGCTTGTCTCCGTTGTACTTCCCCTTCACTCCAGCCTCAGCGTTTCCGCCATTATCGGCGAGAAACAGAATCAATGTATTCTCTAGTTCTCCTCTTTCTTGAAGTGCCGTCACCAGCTTGCCAACGTTCTTGTCGACTTCATCAATCATTGCCGCATAGATTGCCATCATGTCGTCGTAGCGTTTCTGTTCCTGCGGCGAAAGAGAACTCCACGCAGGGATTTCGTCGGGGCGAGGTTCGAGCTTCCACGCTTTGTCGATCAATCCCGATTCGATCTGTCGAGCGTAGCGAGCCTCACGAAGGTCGTCCCAACCCTGCATGTACTTGCCACGATATTTCGCGATTGTCGCTTCGGGTGCCATGCACGGAAAGTGCGGCGCGACATGAGCGAGATACAAAAAGAATGGTTTGTTTTCCCCGCTGGCTTCGTCGATGAACTTGATCCCTTGCTCCGTCCACAAATCACTTCCGTACCAGGGCGGGGAAAACTGCGCATCCTCCTTGTCGACTTCTTCACCGTTCAAGTACAGCTTCGACCCTCCCTTCGAACCGGTTTGGTTTGAAAAGTGAACACCACCGGCAGGCAGGTTCAGGCTGCGATGGAAACCGCGGCCCCAGGGAGTCACCTGATGGTTGAAACCCACGTGCCATTTTCCTGTCATCGCAGTGAAGTAACCCGCCGCTCCAAGCACCTCAGCAATCGTGACACATTCGTCGTTCAGCCTGCCCTGGTAGCCCGGCAATCCCTGATCAGACGTCATCCAACCGATTCCCGCTTGGTGGGAATAGAGCCCCGTTAGCAGGGAGGCTCGCGTCGGACAGCAGCGTCCGGTGTTGTAGAACTGTGAGAACTTCAAGCCACGCGAGGCCAGCGCATCCAGGTGTGGTGTCGGGATCTCACTGCCGTAGCATCCAATGTCCGAGAACCCCATGTCATCGACCATGATCACAATGATGTTCGGTCGATCGGCAGCGTGTGTGGACGAATGAGCAAGCAGAGACAGCAGCAGAATGATTGCTTGGAGTTTCATGGTGAATTCCGAGGAGAAGAACGACCGTGCAACAACGACTTGGGGTGCGGAAGGCTTTCATCGCCACGTTGTTTCAATTAGCAATTTAGCCGCTTCCGAACGCACAACAATGAGATTGCACGTCCGTGTCTTGAACTATTTGCCATTTCACTGCAGCCCGAGCATCCGCGTATGCGTTCACTCGAAGTGTAACGGCGCAAGCCGTTGGTGCATCAAAAGCCCAATGTCTCGCGTCATAACGCTTGACCGCCGTAGTTTCCCACCGCTTCTGCGTTCGGTTCGTGACGACCGCCCCATCGCTCTGATTCTGTCCGGCAGCAAAGATGCAATGGAATGCCGATTTTCCTACGACGTCAATCGGGTTGGCTCCATGTCGCCGTACCTCAAGTACTACGCTCGGGAAGTCCTGAGCGCAATCGAAGACTGCAAGTCGTTGAAAATGATGCCCGTCGACAATCCCCCGAGAACACTCCACAATCTCGCAGCGACAACATCCAATCAGCATTTCAGCGATGGATCGGTTCGTGCAGGACTCTGAACTCTTTGCCAAGCTGGGCGTTGCGCAAGATCAAGGCAAAGACATTCTTACCTTGCAGATCGCATTCCCAAGTTCGGTGATTGCCAACGGGTGAACAGACACGGCAATGAACGCTTGCTCCTCGACGTCTTGCGCTCATGAAACTCGCGTGACCTTGGATCACCGGTGCGTTCCAGCGCGGAAATAGCGTAGAAACACAGTCTTGTACCCTCAAAACCGCCCAAAAGATGCGTGACATCTTTGCCAAACGTCGGCCAATGGGAGTGCGAGAGTTCTGAAGTGCAGAATATACTGGCGTTGATCCGATTTCCCTCCACGATGGTTTGAGCATGAAACGTCGTATTTCGCGTCGATTGAAACGCAATTTGCTTCAAAAGCGACCATTGCGTCTGGAGGGGCTTGAGCAGCGACAATTGCTGGCTGCTGATGGGCTGACGCTTGTTCCCGATGCTGTCCAGGTCACACAGAACTCCGATCCAATCCTGATCGACGTGTTGGCCAACGATTCATTCGACGAAGACTATGCGGGCGAGAGACGATTGACGTCTTTCAGCACCGGCAGCCAGGGCGGTCGAATCGAGATCGTTGACGGTCAAATTTCCTATGCACCTCCTGCCGACGCGAGTGGTGTGGAGGAGTTTCAGTACACGGTCGACAACCTGGCATCGAGCACGGTAACCATCGACATCTTCAGTCCAGTAAGTGACTTCCATGTGACGGTGGACCGATTTCAGGATCAGTATCAGTTCGACTTGCTTGCCGACGCCCAGTTTCCTGACGACTATCAGGGCGACCGCAAGATCACTTTGATCAGTGAAACCGAGCGACTTTCATATGTAGAGCTTCGTGAAGATGGCCAGTCGGTCATCTACGAACCAGGACTTGGCGTACGCGGAAAGGATTCATTCACTTACATCGTTGACGGAAACTTTGTTGGTACCGCAGAAGTCACTGTGCTCGATCCGATCCGACCGGATCAATACGAGGTGCTGGAGAACAGCGGCACCACAAATCTAGCGGTGCTGATCAACGACTTTGATCCGAAGAGTTCCACCGCAGGAGATTTCTATGGTGTGGAGTCCTTCGAGCAATGGGATTCCATTCGCGACAACGGGCAGATCACCCACGTACTGGACATCGATGATTCGTTCGAGGTGACCATTCGCGATGATGGCCGATCTGTCGACTTCACACCCGCCGAGAACGCGACGGGGACGAAGCGTTTTCGCTACGTGATTGACGGTCGGTTTGAGCAGAGCGTCAGCGTTTACGTTCAGCGCCCGGTTCGAAACGACGCATTCCCCGCCGACATCAATGGTTCCGCTCATTCATTCGACGTTTTGGAGAACGACCACTACGATTCCATTCACGGTGGGCGAGACATTCGGATTGTTGACGAAATCAGTTCGGTGACGCAAGGATCTGAAGGTGGAACCGTTGAGATCGCGGCAGATGGCCGGACGGTCCTTTACACGCCAGCGCCGGACTTCACTGGTTTCGAGCGCTTCGAGTACGTTGCAAATAGCAAGTACACCGCTTCCGTTTCGGTAAGTGTTTCGCAAACTATTCGCGATGACTGGTTCACGGTGAATTTGGGCAGCCGAAGTTCATTGCCAGTGCTCGAGAACGACTTTCTTTCCGCCGAAGTGGGCGAGCGTGAAATCACCTCGGTAACCGAGACGGAGTTAGGAGCGACAGTCAGCATCGCCGCGGGCGGGGCAATCGTTTACACACCGCCCGAAGACGTTGTCACGGCGGCTGTCGATACGTTTCAGTACACCGTAAATGGCGAGATCACCGCCAATGTGACCGTCAACTTGCGTTCGCCCGTCAGGAGCGATCTGTACTTTGTTGATCGAGCGGTCGTCATGTCTCTGGACGTGCTATCGAACGACTCGTTCGACGAAGACTATCTCGGCAACCGCTCCATCACGAGCGTGTCGCAGCCGAGTGACGGTGGCACGGTGGTCATTGTTGGCGGCAATCGACTGTCTTACACACCGGGCTCCCCATCGGAGACCTTCACCTACACCGTGGACAATCGCTTTACCAAAACCGTTCGGACGAGACCGATTGGCCGGCTTCAGACGGATCACGCCGTCACCGATCAAAACAGTCAGGGTGTAACGATTCCTGTCCTGGGGAACGATTTTAGCTCGAACTCCTATATTGAACGGAACCACGGACTGTACGAAGGACCGCGAACCGTCAGCGCTGACGTGACCTCCGAGCAAGGGGGCTCGGTCGAAGTCTTGACCGACGGTTCGATTCGATACGTTCCGACGCTCGACTTCGTGGGCGCCGATCAGTTCACGTACAACGTGGACGAGTTCCTAACCTCCACGGTTTATGTCAACGTGATCCGGAGAGCGGCTGACGACACGGTTCGCGTCGCGATCAATAGCCAAAACAATCCGCTAAACGTGCTCACCAATGACATCCACGGGGCTGACTACGCCGGGTCAGGCCTGATCACAAGCGTGACCGATACCACCGAAGGCGGCGTGGTCACGATTGCCGACGGCGGCCGAACAGTGCTGTACACGCCGCCGGTCGGATTCAGTGGCGAAGACTCATTCGTTTACACAATCGACGGTTCATCCAAGGCAACCGTGACCGTCGCGGTGCATGATGATGCCAACGATTCGCTGGAGAAGTTCAGTTCGGTAAGCGAGTTTCGCGATCTGATCCAGGGGTTGGCAGTTGAGCGTTATGAGCATTTGTTTGGCAATGAGCGCTACGTGCCTTTTGATGATGTTTTCGTGAGCGCTGGGACAACGCTTTCTTCAACGGAACAGGACAATCCTTCTTTCTCTGAAACGAACGTGCAGGTTGCCGGTGTTGACGAGCACGACATCGTGGAGACCGATGGCTTCTACATTTACACGCTGCGCGGCAACGAGTTGACGATCGTCAAGAGCTTGCCTGCAGATGAGTTGGAGTTGGTTTCGCGAACACCGATTGTAGGGAACCCGGTCGGCATGTATTTGAATGGCGATCGCGTCACGGTGATCTCGGAGCCTACGCCAGCGATCCCTGAATATCCTTATCCGTTCCCGTCGTACGGGGATTCAAGGCTGGCAATTTCTGACGACTTCCTTTACTTCCCCAGGCCGGAACCTCAGCCATCGTCGACTTTTGTAACCGTCTTGGACGTGAGCGATCGAGCAGCGCCGGAAGTGATCGGGCGAACAGAATTTGACGGTCAGTTCGCAGATTCCCGACGCATCGATGATCAAGTGTTTGTAATTTTGAAGTCCGAGGCACTGTTGCCGGAACTCGAGGTCACTTGCGAATCCGGTGACGATGGTTCGGAGCATTGCATCTACGAAACGGAGGAGCAGTTCGTTGCTCGTCTCACAAACAACTTTGCTGAAATCATCGAAGACACTCTGCCGAGCTATCAGAGCCTCAACGGCGACGGCGAACTGGTCCGCGGCGGCCCGTTGCTGATGCCCGAGGATATCTTTCAGACGTCCAATCAGGCGACAGCAATGACGCTCGTGGCTTCGATTAACATGGCGTCCAACGAACCAGGTTTGTCCGCGGTCTCAGGCGTGATGTCGGATGCAGGCAGCCAGTTCTTCGCGAGTGCAACTAGCTTGTACGTGTTCCGTAGCACGACCGAACCGACCGAAAGCGAGCGTTGGACAGAAATTCTCAAGTTCAATTGGAATGGTAGCACCGGCGGCATCGAGTTCGCGGCTACTGGGGCAGTCCCCGGCACGATTCTGAATCAGTTCTCTGCGGACGAGTCTGACGGTCAACTTCGGATCACAACCGAAATATCGAACAGCTACACCGGCAACTTCTCTGGTGACGCGGAAACGGCCGTGTTCGTCTTACAAGAAGATGAAGGCGTGATGGAGTTTGTTGGCGGTCTGCAAAACCTTGCCGTTGGCCAACACATCAAGAGTGTCCGGTACTTTGGTGATCGAGTTTTTGTCACCACTTACGCCAATGCTGATCCATTGACGGCGATCGACTTGAGTGACGCTAGCGCGCCACGCGCACTTGGCCACGTGCCGATTCCTGGTTTCAGCAGCTACATGCAGTTCATTTCGCCGGACCGCTTGCTGACGATCGGAACGAACACAGCAAACGGCGTGACCGGACGGGCGATGGTGACGTTGTTCGATGTCAGCGATCTGACTTCGCCGGAAGTGATCGACCAGCACAACTTGCCACGATATTCCAGCAGCATTGCCAGTGACGACCATCACGCATTTGGGTGGTTTGCCAACCATAGCATTCTTTCGGTGCCAATCAGTCGCTACTTCAACGAGCGATTCGATGCGGATGAGGACGGATACCGCGAAGCGACGCGACGGGTTCGCGAGGACGAACTGACGATCTTGAACGTCGGAGTGAACGACTCGGGTGCTGAAGGTGTGACGGGAGTTGGCCAGGTTTCGCATGAGGCACGAGTGCAAAGAAGCGTATCAATCAATGATTTTGTCTATTCCGTTGGCTTGGACGGAATCCGCTCGGTCAATGTTGCGGATGCGGGGACCGTCGTCGATGAAGTCTTGTTCGACTGGGAGCTACCTGATGTCTCGAGTCCGTGGGTGCCGATTGATTACGCATCGATCGGTGCTGCTGCTCGCGATGTGCTGGCGGCGGAATTGGGCGTGGCCCGATCGGAGTTGTTCTTGGTCACGCAGGAGCAGGTGGATGGTTCAACAGACTTGATCGTTCGATCCGGTGACGAGCAGTTCCGTTTGCGCGGAACCGATGCGACTGATCTGGCAATTGCCGAAGAATCGTTCGTTTTCCCGATCGACGCGGTGATACAGAATTCGGACAACCCCTACGACACCAATGGAGACGGCGAGGTAACCGCCTCGGACGTGCTGATGGTGATCAACAAAGTCGCCGGACAGGCCAGCGGAACCCAGGTCGATCAAGCGCTACGTCAGATCAACTTCCGCGACCGATTCGTTGACACCAATGGCGATGGTGAGGCGACCGCTCTGGACGCACTGCAAATCATCAACGAGATGGCTCGTATGGAAGCACGTGAATTGACGGGCAACCGAGACGAGTGAGCCGGCGATCCGATCCAACCGCGCTGTGAGGCGGATCCGCTATTGCTCGACCTATCACGACCAGCGGATCCAGCCCTTGGAACAATGGTTCTGCGGTCTCGGAACGCGGAAGTCTCTCTGTAGCACGCGTTCTTTTGTGAATTGGCGGGGCAAATTCGCTGCTGGGCATTTTCCCGCCGCTGTTGCGGGCTTAAAACTACTGCAAATCACTTGTGAAACACAACTTGCCAGGAAAGTAGAAAAGTATGCGGCGGAACCACCTCCTCAATATGCCTCTGTTGGGCCTCGCTTTGGCGCTGGCTGTTCTATCGACCGCCGGTTCCACTTTCGCGCAAGAGTCCGCTTCCGCGAAACTGTTCGGGCAGAAGTACAAGAACGTGGAAACCATGGCGGTCGGCGAGTGGTGGAAAGTCAAGCCGAACAAGCGGCGCACGATGAACCTGAACGTTCCTCGCGATCAGGTCGTCGCCTTCGCGGTCTACACACACGACCATGGCGTGTTGAAGATGTCGGCTCAGTTGTTTCCGCTGATGCCCGACGAAGCGAAACAAGTACGACTGGAGTTCAAAGACGATTCCGGAAACTGGAATCAGGTTGCCGAGCAGGCGGTGATCGAACTCGGCTGGAGTGCCCACTTTCGGCTCGAGGATTGGGACAACAGCAAAGACGTGGCCTATCGCGTTCGCCATGGCGACAAAGCGCAGTTCGAGGGACTGATTCGCAAGGACCCGTCCGACAAGGATGTGATTGTCGTTGGCAACCTATCGTGCAACAGTTCTCGCACACCGGGCCCGCGTCCGAAGATGATCGACAACCTCAAGAAACTGAATCCGGACGTGTTGTTTTTCGCCGGTGACCAGTCTTACCATCACACCGAGCACACGTATGGTTGGCTCGAGTTTGGAATGCAGTTTCGTGACCTTCTCAGGGACCGGCCTGCGATCGCGATTCCAGATGATCACGACGTTGGGCAAGCAAATATATGGGGCGAGAACGGCAAGCAAGCAGCGACCCCGTCCGGTCCAACCGGCGGCTACTTCTTTCCCAGTAACTACGTCAACATGGTGCAACGCTGCCAGACTTGGCATCTGCCGGATCCCTACGACGCAACACCGATTGAACGTGATATCAGCGTTTACTACACCGACTTGACCGTCGGCGGGATCAACTTCGCAATCATCGAAGACCGCAAGTTCAAGAGTGGTCCAGAAGGCAAGATCCCAAAGATGGGACCACGACCAGACCACATCAACGATCCGAAGTACGATCGTGCCGCCGTCGATTTGCCAGAATTGAAGTTGCTGGGCGATCGCCAACTCAAATTCCTGAACAAATGGAGTCAGGATTGGACCGGTGCAGAAATGAAGTGCGTGCTTTCCCAGACCGCGTTCTGCGGCGCCGTGCACTTGCATGGATCGGAAAACAATCGCCTGTTGGCAGACTTGGACAGTAACGCTTGGCCGCAGACGGGAAGGAACAAGGCTCTGACTGAAATTCGTCGCGCTTGGGCACCCCATTTGTGTGGTGACCAACACTTAGCCGTCTTCGTCAAGCATGGAATCGACGAGTTTGGTGATGGCCCCTACGCGTTCACAAGTCCGGCGCTCGTCAACACAATCTACGGTCGCCGGTGGTGGCCCGAAGACGAAAAGCCCGGTGCCAACCCGATCGCAGGTAGCCCATTGCCATGGACCGGTGATTTCCTGGATGGGCTGGGCAACAAAATTTCGATGATGGCTTACGCCAATCCGCCGGACCGGACCGATGAGCAACAACGTGCCGACGGATTCGGAATCGTACGCTTCAACAAGAAGACGCAGCAGATCACTGCCGAGTGCTGGCCGCGATTCGCGGACGCCAGTGGAGGCGACAGCCAACAATTCCCCGGTTGGCCGATCACTTTCAATTACCGAGACAACGACGGTCGCAAACCAGTCGCCCATCTCCCGACGGTGGACGTGAAGGGCACCAACCGGCCTGTGATCCAAGTCGTCGAGGAGTCAACCGGCGAGATTCTGTACACAATCCGAGCCACCTCCAATCGGTTTCGGCCACCCGTGTACTCCAACGGCAAGCACACCATTAAAGTTGGAACGGACAAGCCGAACCAGTCCACGACCAAGGGAGTGATGCCGCTTGGAGAGGGCAAAACTTCCGAGTTGTCGATCGATCTGCAGGCAGTGAAAGTCTCTCCTGCGTTGAAGGTGCTGGTGGTGGCCGGTGGTTGTTGCCATGACTATAAAACGCAAACGAAGTTGATCAAGGAAGGCATCGAAGATCGCTTGCACGCCGAAGTGACGGTCGTGCTGAGTGAGGACACTTCGACGAAAGCCGTGTTCGATCTTTACGAGTCGGATGACTGGGCAAAGGGTTTCGATGTGATCGTGCACGATGAGTGTTCGGCCAACGTGACCGAGCGTCCTTATGTGGACCGTATCCTGAACGCGCATCGCAATGGCGTACCCGCGGTCAACCTGCACTGCGCGATGCACAGCTATCGCTGGGGCAATTTCCGTGAGCCCGTTGCCGATGGCGCTGACAACGCGTCTTGGTACGAAATGCTAGGCGTCCAGTCGACTGGGCACGGCCCCAAAGCACCAATCGATGTGATCGGCGCCGGAAGCGACCATCCCGTGCTAAAAGGCTTCGAGGGATGGAAGACGATCGACGAGGAGCTGTACAACAACGTGCGAGTTTTCTCGGGCGCCAGTGTCCTGGTGAAGGGCAAGCAACTGATGCCACCAAACAAGAAGGCCTTGAAGCAGAACCCAAATGCAGAGCCGAAGGAATCCACGGCGGTGATCGCCTGGACGAATCTCTATGGGCCCAAGAAGACTCGAATCTTTAGCACGTCCCTGGGCCATCAGAACGATACCGTTGCCGACGCTCGCTACATGGATTTCGTGGTGCGAGGATTGCTATGGGCAACCAACAACCTAGGTGGCGAAGGCAAAAAGTCAGCGTTGCTGAAGTAAACACACTGGCGAGTCAGCGCGTGTAAATTTCCAAGAGGTCGTTGCAGCCACAGAGGACACGAAGAACACCGAGTGCAGATTTCTTGCGGGCAGATCTCGGTGCCCTCCGTGAACTCGGTGGCAGGATTCGTCCGCATTCGCTTACTCTTTCCAGCGAATGTCGCCTTTGCGTTGTCGGGTTTCCCATTTCTTGAGATCCTTTGACCGACGGATCGCGTTTTGCTGTTCTGGACGGAAGTACAGGGTCGTGCCCGTGATCTCTCTCAAGTTCTCAAGTGCTAGGATCCGAGCTGGCATCGAGGCGGAATCCAAGAACTCGATCAACTCCTCGTCGCCTCCTTCCACCAATTGCTTCTGTGAGAATCCAGTCAACAATCGAAACAAGCCATCGGAGTTGGTTGCGTCCATGCTGGCGATCGCATCGAAAAGCTGCTGGGCTGAATCGGCACTCCGATCCACCGTGGCAACCAACGCTTTGAAATGGTCGGGCCAATAAGCTTTCTGCTTCGTCTCGCTAAGAATACCGTTGCCACTGAAGTAGACATCGCCCAGCCCAATCGCGAGCAATGACTGTGCTGCTAAGGCCGCGACTTCGGATCGTCGAAACAGACTGGCTTCTCGCAAACCGATTTCCAAGGGCTGGTCCCCCTTCAAAAGCTCTACCAGTCCTTCCCGAGCACTCGCTTCCAAAGACGCGTCTGCATTGTCCGGTTCGTCGATCCAGGCCGGTGGCGCATCCACTTCTGAAAGCTTGGAATCGGCAGTCCCACGTTTGACCCACTGCAGACGCGTCGTCAACGTCTCCGTTTTGTCGGTTGTGTCCATCGTCAGATTCCCTTGCACTGAAAGCACGCCGCTGAGTGGAACACGATTGATCGGCTTCAATGGATCAAATCCGGGGGCTCGAAAATGCGTCACGCTGGCAGCAGCTACTGACTGTGCGTCGTCGAAGTGCATCGTCACAGGCTGTTCGCCTAGCATCAACTTCGTCTGGGTGTCCGGTTTGGTTGCCGCCAGCAACAGACGACCAAAATCGACCTGCAACACCATCTCGCCATCGTCGTCGGAAACCCATTGGACCTGGGTCGGCCCAATCAGAGTCAATTGAGTCTTGTCTGGCGTCACGATCTGAGCACGAAACGTTGGTGCACATACGATTTTGACCCCACTACTGATTTCAACGCCCTTCTTCAACGCGACCCAATCGTTTCCGATCCAAGCCGTCAACAGCACGTCATCACTGGTGAATTTGCCGACCGCCTTGGGAGCTGGATTCGCAGCAACGACTTTCTCGGCGGGTGGCGGTACGGGAGGAGCCAGGTCGTCGGAGACCACCTCATCGGAGGACGCCTTGCCAACCGCTGCAGGCATTTCTTCGGCCGGCGCGGGAACCTCGGTCACCTCTTCAAGCATCGGAGGAGGAGGCGCGACCGACTCAGCGACGGACTCACCTCCCGTCGCCCCTGCTGCTTCGTTGTTCGCATTTTCGAGCGCACGAATCGCGTCCATTGCAGGCGTGCTGGAAGCAGTCGTAGCTGTCGAAGGCGCTGGCAGATCGGGCGATGGCAACTCAATCATTTCATCTTCGGCTGGTGGGACGATCTCTTCCATCGAGCCATCATCAATCTCACCCTCGGGAGCTGGGATATCGACCATCAACGGTGCTTCCTCCGATGGCACTTCTAGCTCCGTCACCGCGCCGTTTTGCTCGACCGCTGCGACACCGCCTCCATTCAGCAATGGCTTGAAGATGCGGGTCAGTGCGAACAGCAACACACCAGCGAGTGCGAGAGACACCAACCACGGCGTGATTCGCGATGGGCGAAACGTTCCACCGTACAAGCTGGACTCGTCAACGGAGCGAGCCCGTGCGCCGGCAATCGCTTCGCCCCCCGATTTGACATCGTCGACAGTGCCTGACTCACGTAGTCTGGTGGGCGCATCGGAAACACCTGAGTCTGACACTCCGACGGGCACGACCGGCGGCTGGCTGTCCAGTGACGATTGATCCGCTGTCGGCATCTCATCGAGCAACTGCAACTCTGGTGTGGGCGTCGGGATTGCGACCGCCGAAAAACTACCAGCGGACGCGGCTGCAATTTCTTCGATTCGGCGATCCGGCAACTCGTAGATGCGATTCCTGAGTTCGGGCGAGACCTCTGCTGGCTTGCCCAGCACCATGGTCAGAATTTGGTGACACGCAGCAGCCTCAGCCAAGTGGGGCGCCGACTCCAAACACGCACGTTCGATCTCGGCGACCTGTTCTGCCGGCAGCGTGCTGTCCAAGTATTCGCTGATCACGTTGGCTTCCTCGACGGGACCGACAGCTTCAGGAGAAGGCGCAGGCAACGTTTGATTGGCCAACGTGTCACGGATTCGCTGTACCAACTGAGTCGCGAATCCGCTCTCGCCCAACTTGGCACGTAGCACTTCGGCGTCCTGAGGATCCAGCGTGTTGTCCAGGTAAGCCAGCAGAGTTCTTAGGGTCAAACGCATAGGAGCGACCAATCACATCGAGAGAGGAAACGGTTCGTTGTCACTGTAGTAGTGACCTGTGCGCCACCCGTCCGTGCAAGATTCTTGCCAGATTCCCAAACTCGAGCCCTTTCAGCCGCGTTTCCAGTCCTAAACCACTGGACAAATGATTCGCTTCCCAAAAACCTATCATTTTCCTGCGGGTTCGACGCGTCTTTACCGCCTACTGAGATACGCGACAAAAGCGGTGTTTTTTCTCATTTTTTGCGACCCTCAATCGCGGTTAACGAAGGACCTGTCATTATGAACGCAACCATCATTTCCAACGAAGTTGAGACGAATCCGGCAACTGACAACTCGGTCGTCGAAATCCCCGAGACTTCCATGGACGCACTGGTCGAGGCTATTTGCCTCGACGCCAGTCACGAGTCGCTGAAATTCGTCCTGCGAAGCAACGTCGGGCACGACGGCGAATAAGTCGACGACCAGCATCAGCGAGAGCACAACGCGGACGACCTTCATCGTCCGCGTTTTTCGTGAATGCAGGGCATTTCTGCGAAGGAGGCCCGCCGCTAAAGCAGCATTAGCCCTGCCAAATCAACCACGTTGCGAATGCAATCGCAGTGGGCGGTGTAACGAAGCCGGGGCCGCGTCTTGTCACACAAAGCACGGCCACCGATCAACAACGCCACGTCTTCGCCCAAACCGGCAGCTAATCGATTCTGCTCTCTGATGAACATCTCCGGCGTCGCTACAGAAGATACGCTCAACCAAACCAGCCGTGGGCTCCAGTCGTGGGCTGCCTGAAGATAGCTGTCCATCGGCAAGTTGTTACCGAGACTGATCGCGTTCCAACCCGTCTCTCGCAGTGCCAGTTCAACCATCGCGGTGGGCAACTGATAGGGATCGCCCTCGGGGGCGCCTCCAATTGCAACTGGAGCTGACTCAGGCAAGGCAGGCAAGTCAGCACGCAATTCGTTGATCAATCGCAGACAAATGTTGCATCCCTGCCGCTCTTGATAGGCGTCAAGTTGTCGGCAATCCCAAGCCTCACCGATACCTCGCATTGCGTCAGTGATCAAAGATTCGGCCACTTCCGCATGAGACCCGGCCTCTTTGACTCGATCGAACAGCACCTTACGGCAGGTCACTTCATCGCCGCGGACCAACGCCTCACGAAATTTCTGTTTGCAGGGCTCGTCGCTGCCAGGGATCGGAGCAGCAACCGAAGTTCGCAACCCAACGAGCTGTGGATCCTGAAGCGACCGCCCTGTCTCACTTATAAAGGCCTGCAATCCGTCCTGCGTGATCTTGCGATGCCCGCCCACCGTTCGCACGGTTTCTATCGCACCACGGTCACACCAGCGTTTGACGGAGGACTCGCTCACACCCAGGGCGGAGGCGATTTGCTTCGGCGAGAACTGGGGGGGTTGGGTGACCATGTGTTCGCCTGTGAACGAAAAGAACGATTTAGGGCGTGTGATTCTTTGCAGCACTCTAGTGAGAAGGCAATGCGATTCTGCAGGTTTTTGATTGGTTTCTGATATTTTCACAGAAAACCGGGCTACATCGGTTGCTCCCCGTCGATACGACCGGTAACTTAACTGAACGTTTTGCACGATTCAAAACGTTCATTCAGTTCACGTCAATCGCGACTCGCCCTTCCGGAGCACCCGTCATGTCGACAATCTCTCAGAATGATTCTCTTTCCTACACCGCGTCTACGCTGCCAGCTCGACAACCTGGCTGGGCGACTTCGCTGTCTCTTCAAGCTGCAAATGAGCAGATTGCTCCGCAGATGACGGATTGGGACAGTATCTCTGCGGCCGATTTGCGTGGTTTGACCCATCAGTGGTTGAGGCGTGAACTTGCCTTTATCTGCAATCCGGACTTCTCCCAGAGGGGGGAGGGGGACCGTGTCTTCGCCGACGACCTGGAGCTGATTGACCGGACCAACGAGTTGGGCGTCTCTGCTTTGAGAAAGGCGGGAATCGATTTACCAGTTCACTTGAGCCGACTTTGCGAGGCTCCGTTGCTGACACCACTGCAAGAGCGTCAGCTTTTCGAGAGGATGAATTTTCTCCTGCATCAAGCTTCGATTCATCGCAGTTTGTTGAATCCCAGCCGCCCATCGAAAGCCAGACTGAAGCTGATTGAACGTTTCGTCCTGTTGGCCGAGTGGCATCGTGACCGAATCGTCGAAGCGAATCTGCGGCTGGTGATCTCGATCGTCAAGAAATTTGTCAACTTGAACAACTCCTTTGATGACTTGTTGAGTGAAGGAATCATGGGGCTGATTCGATCGGTCGAAAAATTCGATTTTGGACGTGGATTTCGGTTCAGCACGTATGCGACGCAGGTGGTTCGCCGTAACTCCTATAAGTCGGTTGTCGCCAATCACGAGGAGCGTCAGAAGGTTTCCGATGGCCTTCAGGACATGAACATCGACATCAGCGAGGACGAGCATTGCTCGGCGTTCACCGAGCAGCGGTGGCACGACCTCCGCAGCCGGTTGGAGACCATGCTTGATCAAGTCGATCGGCGAGAAAAGTTGATCATTCGTTCGCGGTTTGCACTCGGATCGCACCGCCGAGTGCGAACACTCCAGTCGCTTGCCGATCGCTTGGGCATCTCCAAAGAGCGAGTTCGTCAGCTTGAACGACGGGCCATGGAGAAGCTACAGGCGATGGCCCAAGAGATGGAGCTGCCGAGTCTGCAATTGGCCGATTGAATCACGCTCTGAACCGAACAAGTCGGTGATCAGCGATCACGGTGCTCCCTTGCCACCAGACATCATCGGAAGCGCCAGAGCACTGCGAGAGAAACAAAATGAACGACTCTTGTTTTCGACTCGCGATGATAAGAACGGGCAGGAGCGCAAGACGCCTTCCTTTTCGATTACCGCGGTAGCCACTTCCGCAAACACGGATTCCGTTCGCTAGCAAACGAACTGACAAATTTCTGATTCAGGTTCCGGTTCGATTGTGCCGATCATATGGACTGTATCGATTGCCTTCACGTTGAGGTTTTCGATCCAATGTCCTCCATCGACGATCTGAATACGATGCAACCATCCGATCCCAACTACATCGTTCCTCCATTTCCGCCATTTCCTAGCTCGCAGCGTTACGTTGCGGTTGGCAGCGTGAAAGACGCCACCGAACGTGTTTCACGAGCGGTCAACGCGTGTGAGGCGGTTTCTCTGATCATTGGGCCTCCTGGCACAGGCAAGTCGTTGATTTGCAGTCTGTTGTCCGACCAGTTTCAAGGCACTCACGATGTGGTCGTGCTCGGTGAAACTCCGATCCAGGACAGCGCTACATTCCTGCGTCACTTGCTGCATCATCTCGGTGCCGACTTTGCGGGAATTCCCGACAACGATTTGCAACTGGCCTTGATCAATCGAGTCTGCAGTGCGAGCGGAACCGAAGGCGGCTTGCTGCTGATCGTTGATGAAGCCCAGTCGCTTCCGATGGAAGTGATCGAAGCCATTCGAATGGTGACCAACATCACGCGAGGTGGTCAGCCACGCGTGTTTGCCGTGCTGTGCGGCGGCGTCAAACTGGACGAGACGTTGGTCGCAACTTCGATGGAAGCATTCACGCAGCGTGCGGCCACGCGATGCTACCTGCATGCCATGAACGGCGAAGAAACGCGTCAGTACGTTTGTGACACGATTTCTCAATGTGATGCTGATCCAGAAGAAACAATTACCTTGGAGGCCATTGCTGCCGTTCATCATGCTTGCAGTGGAGTCCCCCGCTTGATCAATCAGTTGCTAACGCAAGCGATCGATTGTGCGGCTGACGCTGACCAGTCTCTGATTGATGAGCAGATGATCGATCGCGCTTGGGCTGAGCTCCAACAGCTTCCCAGCCCGATGGTCGAGGAACCGAAAATTGCGCTGACCGCTTCGAACGTCGAGTTCGGTGAACTTAGCGACAGTGAATCAACCATGTGGGACGAGCCCGCGGCCGTCGATGTTCCCGACGACATCGAAGTCGAACCGACGGGAGCGATGTGGGTGGACGAATCCACTGAAGCAGCGGAGCCAATCATGCCTGCCGCTGAAGACATGGAAACTTGCGAGCCTTCCATTTCGGGCACCACAACGAGCGCTCTGTTCGGTGAATTTGACGAAGAGGAAGAACTGGTCATCGGAGACGCCTTCGTGCCGCCAAAGGCAGCGGCCCCCGTGGTCAACCTTGAGAGTATCCTGCAGCAAGAGATTGTTGGGATGAGTTCGATGGTCGCGGATGCTTGCCAGATCGTGCCCGAATCCACGGAAGACTCGTCGATCGACATGGCAATGGAGAGCCGGTTGCTTGCTTTGGCGGAAGGGACGGAAGCTTCCTTGCAGTTCGAGGCAGAGGTTGAGCCAGAAGCAGCCATGCAGCCAGAAGCTGATTTGGAGCCTGAGCTTGAAATGGAAGCCGTGAGCTACGAGTTGGAACTCGACCAGCCGGAAATTCTGCCGTTGTCCGATGCGGATTGCATCCCTCTGTCACGTGACGATCAGGACATGTTGGTGATTGAAGATGAGCTTGACCTTCAACCCGTCGACACCGTTGCCCGAGTTGACGGAGAGCGGCATACGATCTCGGTGGACTTTCATCAGATGTTGAACAAGATGCGCGCAGGCGTTTGATCGACAAGGTAGACGTCGTCGAAGAGTCGGCGTTCTTGATTCGGCTGCGCCCGCCGATGGCGGCAAGCAGTCACGAAATCAACATGGGAAGGAAGGTCTTCGATCGATGCCGCTTCAAGACCTCGCGACCGAAATTGTTCGCCTCAATGAGCGGCATGCGTTGACTCCCGTCTTGGTGACGCCTCACTATCTATCTCTGCGGGCAGAGTTCTTTCAAGAACTGGTCCGCGCCCTCGTGTCATTGACCCAGCGGCCCATTCGCATTGACTGGCTCGCCTCTTCCTCAAGCGTGTCGGCCGGCGCGATACCACTTAGGTTGATCCAAGCGAAGCTGGCTGAGTTTCGCGCGTCTGCCATCAATCAACGGCTCGTCTCAGAAGAGCCGGCGCGATCGGCCCGCATTCAATTGACGGCGTCCATCGCTCGGCCGCGCGGACTGGACCAAGATCTCGTGATCGGATGTTGCGATGAACGTCACGAGTTGCCAATCTGGACCTGCGCGATCCGACTAGGCGGTTCGCCTCTCTCGCAGACTGTCCTGAAATCGGCGTAGAAGGCTGGTACCAGCACAAAGCATCAGTGCTTGTTTCTGGATGCATTGTGTAGAACAATTGCCCCACTGGCTGATGCGGAACGCTCGATTTGCGAGCGAGAAACGATTGGCAGAAATTTTCTGCACTGAACAACACAAGCGAGCGACATGAGCAACAACGACTCCGAGATCACACCTGAAACAACACGCATCGGTTGGATCGGAACTGGCGTGATGGGCCGCAGCATGTGCGGACACCTGATGGCCGCTGGCTACTCGATGACGGTCTTCAACCGCTCTCCTGACAAGACGCGTGAGCTTGTTGACAAGGGTGCGACCTTGGTGGACTCACCGATGCAAGTCGCCAAGCAAAGCGATGTTGTGTTTACGATCGTGGGTTTTCCTAACGACGTCGAGAGCGTCATTCTTGGCCCGCAAGGCGTGCTGGCTGGTTGCGAAGCCGGCATGACGATCGTGGACATGACCACCAGTCGTCCTTCGCTTGCCGAGCAGATTGCGACCCAAGCCGCTGAGAAGCAGGTCGAATCAATCGATGCTCCGGTCAGTGGTGGCGACACGGGCGCTCGTACTGCGGCGCTTTCGATCATGATTGGCGGCGAGCTCGCTGCGGTCCAACGGATCGATCCGCTACTTCGCTTGATGGGAAAGACGATTGTTCATCAAGGCGGTCCCGGTTGCGGACAGCACACCAAGATGGTGAATCAAACGCTGATCGCCTCCGGTATGATCGCGGTCTGTGAGGGACTGCTCTACGCATCGAAAGTTGGCTTGGACCTTCCCACCGTGTTGCAAAGTGTTGGCTCGGGAGCGGCGGGAAGCTGGTCGCTTTCCAATTTAGCACCGCGAATGATCGACGGCGATTTTGATCCGGGATTCTTTGTCGAGCACTTCATCAAAGACATGCGTATCGCACTCGAGGAAGCCGCGGCGATGAACCTCTCATTGCCTGGACTGGCTCTCGCTCACCAGCTGTATCAAGCAGTCGTCGCCCAAGGTCACGCCAAGGACGGCACGCAGTCGCTGCTGTTGGCGTTGGCCAAGATGAACGAGGTCGATTGGCAAAGGAATGCGAAAGCATGAATCGCTACCGAATGCGGTTTGCACCTCGGGTTTGGACACCAAGCCTGAGTCCAACGTTGGTGCAATGGTTGCGTCCATTTCGCGATCGCCAGCGGGAACGCGATGTCCGGATCAGCGAAGTGGAAGTCAGCGGCGAAGCGCACGTCCGCGAACAACTCGATCAGGGCAATGGCATCATGATCATGCCGAACCACTCGAGTCATGCCGATCCGCATGTGATTTACGCGGCGGCTGATAAGGCGGGAACGCCGCTGCATGTGATGGCGACTTGGCATGTCTTTCACGATCAGTCACCGATCGTGCAATGGGCGCTTCGCAAACACGGTTGCTTCAGTGTTGACCGGGAAGCGAATGACATTGGCGCTTTTCGAGTTGCTTCGGGTATCCTGAAGGACAACAAAGAACCACTCGTGATCTTTCCCGAGGGAGAGATCTACCACT
>JBGCGI010000074.1:0-2971 GCA_045110715.1 Rubripirellula sp. | reverse complement strand
GCACGAAAAAAGCCGAGGCATTGCTGCCTCGGCTTTCATTCATCGAATCAAAAAAGCTTTGAGCCTAGCGATCAAGTTCGTCGGTCAACACGAACTCTACCCACGGAACATCGCTGCTCTTACCGCGTGGGGTGAGCAATGCCTGGTAGACGCGGTAGTCGACTTCCTGAGTGATGAAGCGAGTCGCACCATCAGCAAAACCTGCGTTCACACCATCAACATGTGCTGACGATGGGCGAGCCAAACTTGGTGAGTCGAACGTGTTCGAGTCCATCGCAAGGTTGAAGATCTCTTCTTGTGCAGTCGCACCACCACCGTTGATCTTGTGTTGCTGATAAACCGGAGCGACTGCCTGCGAAAACGGCGCGGGGCTCACAGGCGGAGTGGCCAGTGAATTGAGCTGCGCTGCATTCGGGTCTGAATAATGCCACACCAGACCATTGCTGAAACGCGAGTAGACCAACTGAGGCGTTGCCTCAAGTTCCTGAGGGTTCGTGCCGTTGGGCACCAAACCGGTCAAAGCTCCAGCAGTGTTAAGAGGATTGATGAAGCCAGGACGGTGCCATGGTGAAGCCTGAACGTTCTCGCTGTACAAAAGCGTGAAGCCTTGCCCGTCTTTCAGGTCATCCAACCGAACCCCAGAAGCAACAGGATTCAAGACACCCGCCGCGTTGCAGCCGCGATAACCGGCCACGGAAGTTCCATTGGCTTTGGTTTGCGATGAAAGATCGCCTGCAACCAAGTTCCCAGGTGAACCGCCGCTATGGCCCATTGTTGTGTAGATCTGGGACATCCCGTTGTTCGGTGTGTAACTATTCTTACCGTGCGAACCTTCTGAAACGGGATTGCTTGGACACTGGAAGATCCCCAGATTCGGTGCAGCCAAAACGTGAAAACCTTCACCGGACAAGCCGTTAGAATTTTCACCACTGTCAATCACTGGGTATCGGTCTTGCGTCCAATGCTCATACGTTGGCTGAGCATCGAGCCATGGCAAAATCGAGACACCGAATCCACCACCCTTGATGTGGGCCGGAACCGTGCCACCGAAATTCGACAAATCATCATCCGTTGGATCGGAACCTCCGGGGAACACACCAAACTTGTCAACCCATGGAGGCAGCACACCCTTCGAGTTCTCGTGCTGAACGGCTGCCAGTGCGAGGTTCTTGATGTTGACGCTACATTGATTGCGGCGTGCAGCCTCACGTGCGGAGTTGACTGCTGGGATCAGCAGTCCCATCAAAATGCCGATGATGGTGATCACCACCAGCAATTCGACCAAAGTAAAACCGGACTGTGTACGTTTCATGTGTGGCTCCAGATGGAGGACGACGAAGAGAAGCAAGGCATGAGATGGAATCCGCCAGACTCACGCATATTAGAACGAATCACTGGATTATCACCCAATCTGGGCAATTGTGCAAATGTCGTCCACTAATAACGCGTCAATGGGAACTCAACCCGAACAAAATTCCACTGAACCCGAAGGGGGGGGCAGGGGCTGGCACCGCGGAAAAACGGGACTAGGCTAGCATTTCGTTGCCAATTCGGCAGTTTGTATTGCCAAAAAAGCCCAGGTTTAAGCTCAAAATTCTTTCCTAAGAATCTCAGCGACCAACTGGTCACTAAGGTTTGCCACTGCGATTCCCGCTCTTTCGACCGCCCTGTGATCTACCTCGACTACAACCGCACCACGCCCATGGCCCCCTCGGTGCTGGAGGCAATGAGCCCTTACTGGTCCACGCATTTCATGCTGCCAGGCCAAGAGCATCCGCACGCCCAAGCGGTCGGAGAGGCCCTGGAAAATGCTCGCGAGGGACTGGCGATGCTGATCGGCTGCGAGCCCTTCGAGGTGGTCTTCACTGGCGGAGGCACCGAGGCAAACAATCTGGCAATCCTGGGCAACCTGAGCCAGAAGGAACCTGGCCATGTTCTGGTCTCTGCCCTAGAGCATGACTCAGTTCTCGCGGCCGCATCCAGCCTGACCTCGCAAGGCTGGGAAATCGAAGTTGCCTCACCCGAACCAACCGGCTGCCTCGACCCAGAACGGTTCGCCAGTCTGGTCCGAGAGGAAACCCGCCTGGCCTGCGTTCAGCTCGCCAATGGAGTCCTGGGAACGATCCAACCCGTGCGCCAAATCGCCGACCTACTCCACAATCGGGGGGTGCCAATTCACTGCGACGCAACGCAAGCTTTTGGCAAGCTACCGGTCAATGCCAGCGACCTGCGAGTGGACACCCTGTCAGTCAGCGGACACAGGTTCTACGGCCCAAAAGGAAGCGGTGCGATCTTCATTCGCCGAGGCCTCCACATCAGCCCCATTCGATACGGCGAACCCCGCGAAATGGGGATACGCCCGGGTGCCGAAAACATCCCCTCCTGCATCGGCCTGGGAGCCGCCGCATCGCTGGCAGCCAAGTGCAGCGAAGATGTCTGCAGCCGACTGACGGAGCTTCGCGACCGACTCATTAACGGATTAGTTTCTAACATTAAACCATCGCCGACTTTGCTCTGCGAGGACAGCCGGCGACTCCCCAACACAATCGCCATCGAGATGCCGGGCGACGCCAAAAGAATTCAAAAATCGGCTCGCCAACTCGTGCTCGCCACGGCCCAATCCGACGTCCCTCCGGACGAGATGACGCGGGCCCTGCGAGCAATCGGCAGAAGCGACTCCCAGGTCGGCCGAACCATCAGCCTGTCGCTCGGCTGGACCACCAGCCAGGACCAAGTGGACCGAGCGATTGAGTTGCTAGCGGACGCCTGGGATGGTGTTGCAGCCTGAGCCATTTCGGCAAATCCGGCAAGCAACGGCTTGACCGCAGGCGCGTAAACCCGCGACAAAAGCAACCGATCCTTCATCCCCCCTAACGGTGACCGCCCAGGACACCGAGGTGCCCTGGCGATCACGCAGCCCGGCGGCGAGCCGCAAGCCCGGCCCCCCGAAGCCCGAATTCGCTGACTTGAA
>JBGCGI010000073.1:0-19910 GCA_045110715.1 Rubripirellula sp. | reverse complement strand
CATCTGCGACTGGTGCCGGACGGGTCGGGAGCGACGCGAGTGGAAGCACAGAGCCAATCCCGGGTCGGCAAAGGAGACCTGGGTCAGAACCCACGCAACCTGAAAGAGATCATGAGTGAGTTGCGTGGCGAAGCAGCACTCGCGGAGAAGCAGTCTTTAGGCGAGTAACGAGCTGATGCGGTGAAGGTTACTACTCTTCTTCCATCATTTCGTCAGTGATGTTCAGGTTGGTGCTAACGTTCTGGACGTCATCGTGTTCGTCAAGAACACCGAGCAGGCGAAGGACCTTTCGTCCGTTGCTGGCGTCTGCATCGACTGTCGTTTGCGGTAGCCGTGAGACTTCTTTTAGTTCGGCGGTGAGTTCGGCAGCTTCAAAAGCTTCCGATAATGACTCAAAAACACCAGGCTCGCATGTGACTTGGAGTTTTCCGTCATCCGTGGTCTCGACGTCGTCGCCGCCATTTTCAAGTGCGAGCTCCATCAACTTTTCTTCATCAGCCTGGGCTGGGTCGAAAAGGAACAGCCCTTTGCGTTCAAAGAGGTAAGAGACGCAGCCCGACTTACCAAGTTCGCCACCCTGTTTGGAGAAGGCGATCTTCATCTCAGGGCCCGTGCGATTGCGATTGTCGGTTAAGACTTCGCACATCACGGCAACGCCACCTGGGCCATAGCCCTCATAGAGAATTTCTTCGAGGTCACCGCCAGCAAGCTCACCAGTGCCTTTCTTGATAGCTCGGGCGATATTGTCCTTCGGCATCGATACGGCTTTCGCGTCATCGATTGCCTTTCTCAGGCGAAGGTTTAGGACGGGGTCGCCACCACCGCTCTTCGCTGCAACGATGATTGCCTTGCTGAGCTTGCTCCATAGCTTTCCGCGGGCCGCATCAACTCGGCCTTTGCGGTGCTGAATGTTAGCCCATTTTGAATGACCTGCCATGACTTGATCTGTTGATTGAAACGATGGGAATTGGAATGGCGGGGAAAAGTGACTTAGCGTGGTTTTCGCTTTGTCAGTTTTCGGTTCGCCGACTTCTTGCTCGACTTCTTTGACGTCGAAGCGGGCTTCTTGGTCTTTTTAGCAGTGGTCTTCTTCGCCGCTGCTTTCTTCTTAGCTGGTGCCTTCTTTTTGGCGGGAGCCTTCTTTTTGGCGGGAGCTTTCTTTGCCGACTTCTTGCTGGAGTCGGTTTTCTTGGTAGCCTTGGCCGGCTTCTTCGTCGACTTTGCGGCCGTCGCCGACTTCTTGGATGTCTTTTTCGCAGCAGCTTTCGCTGAGCTCTTTGATTCAGCAGCCTTCTTCACTGGAGCGGCCTTCTTCGTCGCGGCAGTCTTCGTCGCGGCAGTCTTCTTGGCTGGCGGTTTTTCAGGAGGCTTTACTTCAGCCTTGGCTGGTTTCGCTGCTTCTTTCTTGGCGGTCACGGTTGGCTTCTTTGCTCTTTCTGCCTTCAGTCGGGCGGCCTCTTCTTTGGCGGCGAGAGCTAGCTTCGCCGCTTTTTCTGCCGCCTTCGCGGCAGCTTTCGCAGCTTCCTTTTCATCCTGCTTGCGTTTGACGACGCGTTTCTTTGCCGCCTTCTTGCTGACCAGCCATTCGTCCAAGCGTTTGCTGGATCCCTTCTGAATCGCGTCTAGCGTGGCCCGGGCTGTTTTGTCGTTGGTGCTCTTGTTCAACGCGACTGCCGCTTGGTGAAGTAAACAAGCGAACTCGATTCCCTTGCTTTTAGGTATCGCTCGCTCAAGGCCGGGAACTTTGCCGGTGGCGGCCTCCGGTTGAGTCGCGATACCGCTGGAAAGCATGATGACCATTGCTGAATAGTCGACTGGAATCGAATGCCCGCCCAGTCCATGTTGGACTGTGTAGCTCAGTACAAACGGGGTCATGCTGGGCATTTTCTCGAACTTGTTGACGGCCTTTCCAAGGTTGTCTTTTTTGAGGTGATCCAAATCGAAGGTGTAAAACTCCTCGAAGATCGCCTGCAAATTACCTTTCAGTCGCTGCGCCGCTTTCGTTGGGTCGGGCAGTCGAGACAAGACTTGTGCGAGTTCCGTGACGGTGGTCACGCGTACTTCGTTCCAGTCGTAGAACTCAATCTCGCACTTCGACATGCCTTCGTCAGCCAATTCCGCTGGCGCGTCTTCAAGCAGTGATGCGTAAAGCACATGTTCCAATAGCGGACGTGCGGGTTGGGTGGGTGCAGGTTTGTAGTGCTTCTTGAGTGCGGTTTGAAGTTTCGCGATCAAGTTGGCACGGTTGCTTGCAGACATCTTGTTGCAGATCGATTTGGGGGTGAATTAAGTGTTGGAAAGGACAAAGACTTGAATGGCTCGTGGCGTCAACTTAGGTCAGACGATCGCGCCGATGCTTCATCGCTGTCTTTGGCTTCATGCCCAGGTGATTCTTCCTGCGGGGGGGCCGCCGCCTGGCCCGCTGCTTCTCGCTCTTGCTTTAGCTTTTCTAGGATTTCGCTGACAGCGACTGAGTTTTGCAGTCCTTTGTCGACGGTGAACTGCAGTCGCGGGATATATCGCGTGTCGATGCGATTGGCGATCTTGCTTTGCAGGAAGCCGGCGGCATTTTGCAAGCCACGCATTGCCAGTTGCTGCTGCTTTTCATCGCCCATGATGCTGACTGAGACTTTGGCCTCGCGCATGTCAGGGCTTACCTTCACTCCGACGACGGTCACGTCACGGACGCGCGGGTCACGAAGTTCAGTCAGGATCGATGCCGCTACGACTTCTCGTATTGCCTCAGCGGCCTTCAACAAACGTCGGGTTGTCACGAATAGGAAAGGATGATTGGAGGTGGGTGGATCTGGACATTGGCAAGGTGACTTCGTCAGCTTGCCGATGGCACCAGTAAAGTCGGCGATTCGCAATGTTCAATAGACATCGATCAATCAAGCGTTCTGGCGAACTCTTCGATTCGATAGGCCTCGAGCACATCGTCTTGCTTGATGTCGTTGAAGCCTTGAAGTCGGATTCCACATTCCATGCCGCGTGGCACTTCCTTCACATCTTCCTTGATTCGCTTCAGGGAATCCAAGCCATAGTCGCCAATGGTTCGGCCATCGCGGTTGACACGAATTCGGCAACCACGCTGAATCGATCCTTGGGCGACATAACAACCAGCAATGGTTCCAACCCGGCTGATACTGAAGACCTGTTTGACGAGAGCTCGACCCAGTTCGACCATGCGTTCTTCGGGTTTGAGACGCCCTTCGATCATGGCCCTGATGTCGTCGGTCAGCTTGTAAATCACGTCATAGCGACGGATCTCGACGTTTCGTTCATCCGCCAGCGAACGTGCTTGCTCGTCGGGAATGACATTGAACGCGGCCACGACGGCGTCTGAGGCAGACGCCAGTGTCACGTCAGCAAGCGTCACGCCACCGACGCTGCGTTGCAGCACGCGAACTTCCACTTCTGGGTTGTCAAGCTTGCTGATTTCCTTGTCGATTGCTTCCAGTGAGCCTTTGACGTCCGCGCGAATGATCAGGTTCAGTTTGACTTTCTCTTCTTGCTGACCCAATCGTCCTTCTTCCAGCATGTTCTGGAATTTCTCGAAGGAGACTTTGGTGGTCACACCTGACAGCGTTTCTTGGCTGCTGGCGTGGGCTCGCGAGGCAGCAATTTCACGAGCCTTGCCGATGTCTGATAAGACGTGGAATCGATCGCCAGCGCCTGGTGGCTGGTCAAAACCCGTCACATTGACTGGTGTGCTTGGGCCTGCTTCTTCGATTGCTTCGCCGGTCAGCGTATCGGTCATGGCTCGGACGCGGCCGTGGGCGGACCCGCAAACCAGAATGTCACCGACACGCATCGTTCCGTTCTGGACGACCAGTTTGGCGACGACACCTCGGTCTCCTTGTTGCTCTGATTCCAGGCAGACGCCCAGGGCTTCCCTGCTCGGATTGGCGGTGTATTCGTTCAGTTCCGAGATCGTCAGCAGCGTGTCCAGCAAAGTATCCATGCCGGTGCCCTTGATGGCGCTGGTATGGACAACTTCAACATCACCACCCCATTCACTTGGGGTCAGCTGATGCTCGGTCAACTGCGTCATGACACGGTTCGTATCGACGCCTTCCAGGTCGCACTTGTTCAACGCGACCACGATCGGTACTTCGGCTGCTTTGGCGTGACTGATCGCTTCTTCGGTTTGCGGCATGATGCCGTCATCGGCAGCGATCACAAGCACAGCGATGTCGGTGACGTTGGCACCGCGAGCACGCATTTCGGTAAACGCTTCGTGGCCTGGTGTGTCAACAAACGTGACGCTACGCCCGTCCTTGTCAACTTCGTAAGCACGAATGTGTTGGGTGATTCCGCCAGCTTCTCCGCTGACGACATCGATTCCGATCAAGTAGTCCAGCAAGCTGGTTTTGCCATGATCGACATGGCCCAAGAACGTCACGATGGGTGCTCGAGGCACCAGGGAATCGGCATCATCCTCACGCTCTTCCAACTCGGAAATCAATGAGTCCTCAAGTGTCTCCGAGGCTTTTAGCTGAATCGAAAGGTCCAATTCAGAAGCAACCAGTTCGGCTGTCTCAAGGTCCATTTCCGCGTTGATGCTCAGGCCAGCCTGCATGCCCATGCCCATCATGGTGCCGAGCACTTTGCCAACTGGCACCCCAGCTGATTCGGAGAACGAACGGATCGTGCAAGGCAGTTCCAGGCTGACTGCTTCTTTTCGCGGTGCAGCCGTGTTGACGCCTTTGCGTTTTCGGCCTCCGCCGGTCCGGCGACGCGAGCCGTAGCCTCCGCCGTGGTCCATCGTGATCTGGCCGCGTCCTCGTCCTCGTCCGCGTTCGACACGGGCGTTGGCCATGCCCGCCAGCTTTCGCTTTGGCTTGTCCTCTTCCTCGCCATCTTTCCCCCGGCGTTTGTCACCGGTGAAGCCACTGAGCCCGCCGGTCTTTTTCGATGGCGTGGCGGCGCGTTTGGTTTCTGCGTCTTGCTTGGCTTGTTGAAGCGGCGCACTCATGCCTTGACGGTGCCCTTGGATCACTTCGCGGCTCAGCTTGACGTCTGGCTTTTGGGCTTTCTCTCCCGCACGCGGCTTGGATGGTGCTGGTTCAGCGACTTCCGGCAGCGAGGCCATCTTGATGACGGGCTCACGGCGTTTCGACTTGTCGTTGCCTTTCTTGTCTCCGCCGGGACCGGTGGAAGGCCGGTCAAGCGAACGTACTTTGCCACCAGCGTTCGCCGCTTCACTTCGAATGGGTGCGGCGGTATCGCTCGAGGGACCCGCCATTTTCCGGCTTCCCATTCGGCTCTTGATGCGGCTGGCCATGCCGCCAACACCACTGGGCTTGGCGGGCTCTTCGGCAGCGGGCGTTTGTGGGGGTGGCGTCGGAGCCGCTGCGGGTGCTGGCGTTTCAGCAACAGGGGCTTCCTCGGCAGGCGCAGGCGTCTCGACCGACTCCTGAACAACTGGTTCAACGACGACCTCTGGCTCCACCTGCTTGGAGTCTTTCTTGACCCGAGGGATGGCTACAGGTTTACGTTCCTTGGGAACGGCATCGCGAACAGCACCGATCGGCGCTGATGATTTGGCGGCAATGGGCGCGGCAGCAGCAGGTTTGCTGGCGCCAGCGAGATGGTCTCGGACTTTTTGGGTCTCCTCATCAGTGAGGGATGCCAACGCCGATCCTTTTCCAGTGATACCAACTTTCTTGACGATAGTAACGAGATCTTTACTATCGAGATTGAGTTCTTTTGCGAGCGCGTAAATGCGTGCGGGCACGGGGCGAAAATCCTGTCAGTTTTTTTGGAACCCGCCAAGCGAATCATGATTCGATGAGGGTTGTACGGGGTCGTACGGGGATTGCCCTTGTTCGCGGGCGGGTTCAATGGGTGTATCAAATCACATAAATCGATTCCTCCATCGCCGTAGTGAGTCCGAACAGACTCCCCACGTCGGGGGTTATATCAACGACTCTCCAGACGCAAGTCTGGTTCAGCTTTCCCATACGATAGCGAAAAAGATCGCGGAGGCAGAGGTCTACAACCCTACTTTCGAAGGGATTCGTGGTAACTTTTCCACGATTTCACCTTCAAAGGACAGTTCGGCAGCCAACTTTCGTGTCGCAGCCACGATACCGCGAACCAGGCGCGGGGCATGCCGTTGCCGCGTCTAACTGTTCTCAGGGGCGGTTTGGGGCTCTTCTGCGCTCTCCGGAGATTGCTCCTTGGACGCGGCTGGCTCGCTTTCCTCGGCAGTCGTTTCGACCACGGCGGCTTCGCTTTCCTCAGCAGCCGGATCAGCTTCGGACGCAGGAGAATCGGCTTCGGCAGGCGTTGATTCCTCGGCTGGTTGGCTCGCCTTCTGAGCGTCCAATTCCTTTTGCAGTTGCTCTTTCTCTCGACGCTTCCGGCGTTCCTCCGTAGCGGCTTGCTCGGCTTCCTCCGCCATGGTTTCGGCGACGTTAACGATCCGGTCCACGTCTTCTTCGGACAGTCCACTCATTTCCATGAACAGGTCCGGTTCGATCACCGAAAGGTCGTCATAAGAGAGGTAGCCCTGTTCGACCAAACTTTGGGCAACTTCCTCGGTCAGGCCATCAATCTGGCCAAAACCTGTCACCGCTCGTTCAATCTGTTCTTCTAGTTCTCCGCCGGTCATTATCTCGATGTCCCAGCCGCAGAGCTTGCTGGCCAAGCGGACATTCTGGCCGCGCCGGCCAATTGCCAATGACAATTGGTCCTCCTGGACCAGCACAATTGCACGGCCGATCATATCACAAAGCAGGACCTGCTCCACTTCGGCGGGCTGCAGTGCGTTTGGAATCAATACCTCTGGGTCGTCGCTATATCGAACAACATCGATGTGTTCGTTCGCTAGCTCTTCGCGAACAGCCTTGATGCGGCTGCCTCGGTACCCGACGCATACGGCGATTGGATCGACTTGGCTGTCGACACTGCTGACAGCAACTTTGCTTCGATAACCAGGCTCGCGACTGATGGATTCCACCGCGATGATTTCTTCACCGAGCTCAGGGATTTCTTGCTCGAAGAGGCGTTGGACCAACTGCGGACGGGTTCGGCTGAGCACCACTCGTACGCGGTTTCCGGTCGCACGGACCTCAAACACAACGGCACGCACTCGCTCTCCGGCATGGAGCATTTCTCCAGGGATCTGCTCGCTCTTGGGGAGGATCGCTTCGACGTTGCCCAGGTTGACTGTCGCGACACCACCATCAGCTCGACCAATGATTCCGCCGACAATTTCCCCGATTTGATCTCGGTATTCGGCCATCAAAGAGTCGCGTTCGGCTTCCTTCACCTTTTGAATGATGACTTGCTTTGCGGTTTGAGCGCCAATACGCCCGATCTGATCTTCGCCCAATTGCTCGCCAGCCAACTCGGCGTAGATCTTTCCATTTTCCCGGTTCAATTGAACCGTGATGTCAGCTTCTTCCCCGTACTGACGCTTCGCAGCGGTCTGCAGGGCGGACTCGATGGCGATGAATACTAGTTCTTTATCAATGTTCTTCTCGCGATGAAGCGAGTCAACGTAGCGAAGAATGTCTTGAGGATTCATGGCAATGTGATCGATGAAGTTCCGAACGCCTCGTAAAACAGACAAAAAAACTGCCCGAACCTTTGGGGCCCGGGCAAATCGTCTGCTCGATAGTGTGTTAGAGGTTATCGGTAGGGCCACTCGGTGTCAACCAATCCTGAGGGACGCAGCCTCACTGGGACTTTCGACTCAAAGGTGCCTTCGCCGGGAACGGAGACGCGTACTCGAAGCTGACCATATTCGGGTGTCGCAACCAAATCCCTGAGGTCGGACTGAGGAAGACGCCGATTGCGATCACGCGGAGTGTAGATCTTAGAATAGGGGCCCCGGTTCGATCGAGAGGGAAACGAAGGGGACCATCCCAAGCTTGGGTACAACGATTTTCGAAGCGGAAGCTTGACCCTCGCGACGCCGTCAGGCCCGAACTCAAGACGCTCTGTCCAGCGTACTGGAGGACTGAGGGAAACATTCTCGTAGCGATGAGAGGAGACGCGGGCGACCCGCGGCATCAACTCGAAACTCGCGTTGGCACGCACCACGACCGGTCGGTCTTGTTGGTCCCGAAGCACCAGGTCGGCTCGCCAGCCGTCAGGGTCCGCATCAGAGTCGAAGTTCGATAAGCCAGCAGCAAGTTGGACGTACTTGGGGCGAGCTTCTGTTGACAATCGGATCGACGGAATGGCGGCGGATGCATCGCTCTCTCCGTCAAACTGCATCACTTGCGCAGACATGGAAGCTGCGCGCACCAGATCAGCCTCGGTCGCACTGGCGTCGGAAAAGTAGATGCAGTCCGCTTGAATCGTGACCGGAGGTTGGGCCGATACAACGCTGGAAACCCAGATCAGAACGATTGCGAAGACAAGGGTGATGATCTGCCGTTGCCTAGCAAGCTTGTGACGTTGGGGGGCGTCTGCAGCATGGAAGTTCGTTTCGGAATTGGAATGCGGGTTTGGCACGTTTGTCCCTGAGGTAGCGTGTTGATGGTCCAGCGGTCAAACCATCAGCACGCAAACGTCGATCCAATGGGTCCGAGCGTTTGCAAAGTCGCTGTTGCGAATCGGCGTGCAAACTCCGTGTTTTCGGGTCTGTGCGAGCCTTCGTCCTCCATCTCCTGGAATCGCTGATCAGGGCAACTCTGTTGTGTCAGAGCAACAAGGGTGTTGCCCGAATGCAACTCGTGACGTTTGTACGCATCGTTGGGACAAATGCGACGCCCCTGAATTGGGTAGACGGGTTGTGATGATTGCGCATGGGAGGCACCCCCGGCAGTGTGGGGTTTATTTTTGGGATTTCATGCGTCCGAAGCTTGTGCAACCTAGCAGCGTCGTAGGGTTTAGCGATCGAGGACGGAATGAGTTGGGGCTGCGTCCAGCCGTCGGAACGATCCAGCGTCGTATCGAATGACGCGACTCGGAAACACCACGCACATCAAGGGCTAACTATGAATCGTCTACCACGAAAAGGCTTCTCGCTGATCGAGATGGTCATCGTGATCCTCATTTTAGGGATCATCGCTGCCGTTGCCGCACCACGTATGTTCGATACAGCGACAACCGCCGAGCAAAACACAACAAGACAACAGCTTGCCGTGCTGCGTAACGCTATCGAAATGTACCGTGCACGATCGGGTATTTATCCACCGATGAGTTCGCTGCCGCTTGCGATGGAATCGATGTTGAACGGGCCATTTCCATCACCATCGATTGGGACTGCGCGTGGCGATGCGGGGGTCTACTACGACTCGGACAGCGACACAACCGTGGCGGTCGCTCCTAGCCCGTCGACCGATGGCGGCTGGGCTTACAAGCCAGTCAACGGTTCGCTCAAGCTGAATGTTGGTCCTTCTGAAGTTGGCGCCGACTGGTAGAGCAGACGCCCGTGACGATTCGGGCACACCAAGATAGGAAAGAGGGTTTGGCAGCTTGCCCATGCTGAACTCTCTTTTTTTAGTGTTGAGCCATCCTAGTGCTTTAACCGCATTTGTATTGAGGGTAGCTGGATTAGTAGCACGGCTGTCCCAGCCGTGAGGTCTCGACTCGGAGAGTCGGGCTACTATTTGCGTTACCCAAAAATTGAATGTGGTCGCAGCACTAGGTGAACACCACATTCAAACATTCCCTCCCCTTGGGCACCCCGCCATGTCTCTCCCACCTCCCACCGTTCTGATCGCCGAAGATGACCCCGTGTTCCGTCGGGTCATGGCGTTTTCCATTTCTCGAAGCGGCTTGGCTGTCGAGGCGGTGGGCGACGGCGAGCAAGCTTTTCAACGTCTTTGCCAAGGTGGAATCGATTTCCTGGTCACCGATCAGCAAATGCCCGTTTGCACGGGGCTGGAGTTGTTGGAGCGTTTGCTTGCGAATCCTAGCCTGATGTTTCCGCCAACGATCTTGTGTACCGCGAGGGGCTTGGAACTGGATAGCCATGGTTTGGAATCTCGCTACGGGTTGACCGCTGTGATGCACAAACCGTTCAGTCCACGCAAGCTAAGTGAACTGATCCTTGAACACACAAGTGTGGCCCATCATGGCTGAAACGAGCCTTGATGCGAGTGAAGACGTCCGCTTTCCATTGGTAACAACCCGAGTAGGAGTGATCTTCCTTGTCGTTGCGATTTGCGTGTTGGTTTTCGCATTCGTCGTTCACTCCAATCCAGATCAACAGCGGCTTCACTCGATGATGTGGATCGCTGCGCTGGCGACCTGTTCCATTGGTGGGCTGATTGCAATGGGATCCGCTCGCACTCTGCGAACGATCGAAAAGGAGCTTCGCCTAAAAAAGGACGATGCACGCCAGTGGCAGGCCGTGCGTCCGATTGTTGGAACCGATCCGATCACACTGGGATGGAATGAACTGATCCAAGACGCCAAGGCACAGCAGCATGACGACAAGCAACGAACTCCAGCAAGCTTGGATCATGAGGTTGTCACCCTTGCTCGCGCGATGCGAGGAATTCCAGTGGCGTGGGCCATCACCGATGCCGTTGGGGCGATCAAGTTTCTCTCACCAGCGACCTGCGGGTTGCTGGACTTGCCGGAAGAAGCCTCTCACGTTGGCTGCGATCTGCTCGAGATATTGGGGCTGCGAAACGAACAGGATGAAGCGGCTATCGAAATGGCAATTCGCGTCCTGAGTCCCATTCGCATGCTCCACGAAAAAATCACCTTGTCATCGGGGTCACTCGAACTTCATCTGCGAATCACTCGTTCACGACTGACGGGACGAACTGGCGATAGCGAAGGGCTGGCGTGGATTTTCAATGACGTCACTCAGCAGCAGGTGGCGACCGCCGCACGCGACGATTTTCTAATGACCGCCACGCACGAACTGCGAACGCCACTTTCAAACTTGCAAGCCTATGCAGAGGCGTTGCAAGAAGAGGAAGACTTAGAAATCGAAAAGCAGAAAGAGTTCTGTAACGTCATCAACAGTGAAGCGATTCGCCTGGGACGATTGGTCGATCAGCTGTTGACTGTCAGTCAAATGGAAGCTGGTTCGATGGTGATCAGCCGTCACGAGTTGGCGTTCTTGCCAATGCTTGAGTACGCGGCCGATCACGTTCGGGCACAAGCAGACCAAAAGGGCATTTCGATCACAAAGAATCTGTCGGCGAAGCTGCCAACGGTCATGGGCGATCGCGATAAGTTGCAAGCCGCGTTAGCGAACCTGGTAGGCAATGCGGTGAAGTATAGCCACAACGACGGCGAGGTCACTCTGCGTTGCCTGGCCGACGAGCACTGGGTACGAATCGACATCCAGGACAATGGGCCTGGGATTCCGGATGCAGAGCAAACCAAAGTCTTTGAAAAGTTCTACCGCGGATCAAGCATTCGGGAATCGGACCAGCGAGGCAATGGGCTCGGACTGGCATTCGCACGTGAGATTGCGAAATTGCACGGCGGTGAGATCGAGTTGCAGAGTACAGCCGGAGAGGGCTGTGTCTTCACCATGCGGCTTCCTGTCGGCGGTAAGTCGCGTTCCGGGGTCTGAGTCGAAACGCTTGACGCGTAGAAATAGCACAGGGGAATTCAATCATGTCACTCGTGGATCGCCATGGAGCCGTTACGGTTCTTCGCCCCACCGGACCTCTACGCGCTGGAGCAATTCAGCGTTTGGATGAAGAGGTGCACCCACTGTTGTCGGGAATCATTCCTCACTTGGTGATCGATCTGGCCGAAACGCCGCTGATTGATGGCGAGGGGTTGGAGTGGATTCTCACACTCAATGAAACGTGCTGTCGCCGTGGTGGTTGCGTACGCATCTGCAACGCTGGCGAGTTGTGCCGTGACATTCTGAGGATCACTGAGGTGGGTGATTCGGTACAGCAATTCGATGACCTGACGATCGCGCTGGGCAGCTTTGCATAGGGCGGAGATCTCCATGAATGACATTGCAAGAATTGATAGCGACCTGGAGTATGCGCCTCAGATCGCGGTCCCCGAAACCCTTCGCAAGCCTCGGCCGTTGCAAGCGCCTCTTGGCCAGCGGTTGATCGACGCCGGGTTGATTCGCGAAGAGCAACTTGATTCCGCCCTGTCGCATCAGGCTGCTGAATCGACGACCGAATCCAAAGAAGGGCGTCCAAAGCGACGGACGAAACGATTGGGCGAAGTCGTTGCGGAGCTTGGACTGGTCGACGAGGGCCATCTGTTGCCAATGCTTGGTGAACAGTTGGGAGTCGAAGGCGTTCGTCTACGCGAAGGACTCATCGATCCGATGGCAGTCCGCTTGGTCCCCCGAGAGTACGCTGATCGGCTGCACGCGATTCCATTGATGCGTGTTCGCGATGAGCTGACCGTCGCAATGTCGGATCCTCACGATCTCGCTGCAATCGATGCACTGTCAAGGGTCAGCGGGTGCCGGATCAGGCCTATCTTCACACTCGTAAGTGGCATCGAACGATTGCTACCACGTGTCTACGAAGAGGATTTTTCGGTCGACTCGGTCACCGCCGATTTGGATGTCGAGCAGCTCGAACTGGAAACGGATTCCATCGACCTTGATCTCAATGGTGCATACCAACTGGGCGAAGGAAGTCCGGTCATTAACTTGGTCAATTATGCGATTGTCCAAGCCGTCGCCCAAGGAGCGAGTGACATTCATATTGAGCCCGGACAGAAAAATACGGTCGTTCGCTTTCGAATCGATGGCTCGCTGCGAGAGGTCATGAAACCTCGCAAAGACCTGCATGCTGCGATTGTGTCACGGATCAAAGTGATGGCCAAACTGGACATCGCAGAGCATCGTCAGCCACAAGACGGCAGGCTTCATGTGCGCGTCAATCGACACGAGGTCGACTTGCGTGTCAGTACGCTTCCAACCGTATTGGGCGAGAAAGTCGTGATGCGTGTTTTAGATCGGCAGAGTGTGACGTTTGACCTGAACCGGCTGGGAATGCCATCAGAATCGTTGACGATTGCCCATCGTATGTTGGCTCGGCCACACGGATTGGTATTGGTCACGGGGCCAACCGGTAGCGGCAAAACGACAACGCTTTACTCGGCGATCGAGCTGATCAAGGGCGTCGAACGGAATGTCATCACTGTTGAGGACCCCGTTGAATATCAGTTGGAGCTCATCAACCAAGTGCAGGTGCAAACAGAGAGTGGAGTGACCTTCGCAAAGGCACTTCGCAGCATTCTGCGTCAGGATCCGGACGTGATCATGGTTGGTGAAATTCGCGATCGTGAAACCGCTGAAATGGCAATCCAAGCGGCTCTGACCGGCCACTTGGTGCTCAGTACACTGCATACCAACGATAGCGTGTCGGCCATCACTCGTTTGCTAGACATGGGCGTCGAGCGATTCAAAATCGCTGCTGCTCTTGTCGGAGTGGTGGCGCAAAGACTGGTGAGAAACCTCTGCCAGGATTGCAAAGAATCGTTCTATCCGTCGACTCGCTTGTTGGAAGAGATGCAATACACCGGGCCAACAAAAGGAACCTTCGCGCGTAGTCGCGGATGTTCCCAATGCTTCGAATCAGGCTACCGCGGCCGAAGCGGAGTTTACGAAATCTTGGAGAGTGATTCGCAGCTTCGTCGTCTGATCAATGAAGAGGCAAACCTTGATCAGCTTCGCGAGGCTCACACGGGGCCAACGCTTCTGTCCGAGGGGCTCCGAATGGCGGCATCTGGCGCCACGAGTCTTGACGAGATCAGTCGCGTCTCGCTTACCGAGTAACCCGTTCCCCAAGGCAGTTGCATCAGACCATGATTCCCGCTTACACGCCCTATCGGCCAAGCACCAGCGATTTTCGGTTCCCTGCGGATGCGAGAGAACGTGCACACGCGCCGTTGGGCGACGATCCGGCAGACCTGAAGGGAGTGGCGATCAAAGCGACTGATTCCAAAGGTCAGGGCTTTTCTTTCCGCGGCGTTTCGAGTTCCGCTGTATTGCTGACGCTGAATCAAGTCTCCGTGATGACGCAGAATGGAATCGAGATTGCCGAGGCCATCGAGAGTGTCTCGCTGAGCTGTCAGGATTCGAGGCTGAAGGTGTCTCTTCAGGAAATTCACGAGTCGGTGACGTCCGGGCAATCTCTTTCGGTGGCGATGTCGCTTCACGGAAGGTATTTTCCTTCAACTCTACCGCCAATGTTGGCAGCCGCAGAGGCATCCGGTGAAGTTCCGCAAACCCTTCGCTTGATCTGTCATCGCATGCGAGACGAACTTCGCATGCGTGGCACCATTGTTGGTGCCCTTCTCTATCCGATGATCCTGATAGGTGCGTCCTCAGTGGTCATGGGGGCGCTGATTCTGGGGGTCTTGCCGCAGTTCAGTCATGTGTTCGAATCGATGGGCAAGCCCGTCCCCGTCTACACGCAATTTTTACTTGATTTTGGCGACTTTTGCCGGGCCTACTGGCTTGGTCTCGTGACTGTTGTCTTTGGATTGTTCGCGGGCGGATTGATGCTGCGGAATCATCCCATCATCCAAGGGCCAATCGCTCGGTTCTTGATGTATGGCCCACTGATCAAGGCCGCGTATCGACCATTGCAGGCGGGGCGAGTACTACGCACCTTGGCTGCAATGATTCATGGAGGAGTTCCGCTCTTGGAGGCTGTCCGGTTGACCCGGAAGACCACCCGCGATGTCCATTGGCGCGGTTTGTTGACGGACATCGAACAGAATCTGATTGACGGTCTGACGGCCAGCGCGGCCATGGCGGAGGTCGATTTTATTCCGATTGAGACAAACCAGCTGATGAAGACTGCCGAACGAACAGGGCGTGTCGCGGAAGTCTTGGAGGATGTCGGAGCATTCTACGAAGAAGAAGCCGAACGGAAAATCAAACGTCTGGTGGTTGCCCTGGAGCCCGCCATCATCGTTGTGATGGGCGTAATCGTTGCTGGGATTGTGATGTCCGTGATGTTGCCACTGCTGGATGTCTCAACGGTTGGCGTTCGATCGTGAGTCGAACAAAAGCAAGGTTCGGTTGTAGCGGCTTGTCTGCAACTGCGGGCGAGGCGGCAAAACTGGATTGAACCCAGACTCAATCAACCATTGACGCGTTGAATCGGTTCTGGCTGTGACCTACATCACCATGGTTGATTTCCTTTTTTCAGCGAACAGATTTCTTGCATGTCTTCAACGGCCCCACACACGACTGCTGCTCCCAAACTGCCGTGGCTGCGGTTCGGTCGCATGAGAACGAACTGCATTGGAATCGATATCGGAATTGACCGAGTTCGGATCGCAACCTTCGGCGTACCGCGAGGAGTCGCCAGTTCCGAAGTCTCCGGATTTCGCTGGTTGGCTCAGTCGGAGTTTTCACTGCCGGTTGACCCGTCACTGCCACCTCAGCCTGAGTGGCTAGATGTGATAGCGAAGGGGCTGCGCAACCAACTGCCTCGATGTATCGATGGTGAAACGAGTGTTGCGATGGTCTCGTTGCCGCTCCCGTGGATTCACTATCAAACGATGGCCATCGCTGACCAACAGGCGACACAGGATCAGTGTGACGCTATGTTCTCGCAGTCGATCTTTCAGAGCAAGGCATTCATCACGCAATGGCCCATTGCGACAGTCAAGGAACAGATGGCAGCCGCAGTCGCTGAGTCTGCGGCATGTCGTATCGCCGAGGCGATCAGTGGCGTTGGTTACCGCGTCAACGGGGTCCTGCCTCACGGCGCCGCATTGCTGAATCAGGCCAAGGCTCTGACTTCCATCGCTCCTCAAGCAGCACTGATGTTGGAGTTCTCTGGCGGGGTGGTGGCGATCCGAAACGAAGCAGGGGCCTGCGGATTGTGTCGGAATCTGCCAGCTTGTTCGTTGCCGGTTGGCGAGTCACTGAGCCGAAGTGAAATCGAGCCTTGGCTTCAAGAAATCGCCCAGGAATTCGATGCCACGTCTCGATATTGGTCCCGACTAAGCGGAATCCGAAATCAAGAAGAGCCTGTGATGATCTGTGGAAGTGTCGCGCAGATTGACGGAATCGACACAGCGCTTGCGTCGTTGTTAGGACGCCCGGTTGCAACCTGGCGTTATGCAGGGCGGACACGTCCCCGGACATTGGCATCAAGTCCAGATCCGATTCGCTGTGATCCCAGTTTGGCCGTTTCACTATCGCTGGCATGCGCAGCGATTGCGTCCTCGAAAGTACCGAGGCGACGCAAATGAAAACCAACCATTCAATCGATGCCTACAACTTGCTGCCTGATTCTTTCAGTATTGGACAGCGCGTACGCAGAGTCTTTTTCAGTTGGCTGACCGTTGTCGGAGCGGCATCAGTAATCTTCTTGGCAGTCGCGGTTGCGACGGTGGTTCGTCGCAAGGAAACTCTTCGTCGAAACCAGCAGGTCGCTGTCACGGCTGTGCCGTTGATGGATTTGCGTCGCGACGTGCTTCGGTTGCAAGCTGACAACGTTCGGCGTGAATCGTGGTGTCAAACCGTTGAGTCGTCTCGGCCGGACGACAGCATGCTGCAGGTCATCGCTGGGGTCGCTCTTGCTTCTCGCTCGGACACACAGTCCGTGCTCGTGGACAAGCTTCACGTTCGACTACCCATTGAGTACGCCGTCGAAAATGAACAATCGCCAGAGTGGGCGGTTCCGACTTTGAAAGTTTCTGCTCGGTTGGCCTCGGACTTCGAAGTGACAGCTTGGATGGATCGTCTCAATTTGATGGATCGCATCGAGAACGCAAGGAATGAGTTGGACGAAGAGTTCGTTTCGTTAAGTAATGGACGTCGAAGTGCTGAGATAGTTGCGACACCTCTCGCCACGAAGGTGCTGCCGTGAGTGACTTTTCCAATCCAAGAATACCGCGTTTGTTGGTGGGCCTGACCGCAACGTCGATGCGATGTCACGTGTTGGGGGCGACGCTCACGACATTGCTGATTCTTGCGACCGCATGGGTATGGTCTTGGAATTACTCGATGAACGATGCGGATAGTAGCGGTGTGACGGAGCTAAGTGATGCGATCTCACTGATCAACGATGCAGAGCAATGGCGGCAGCAGTACACCGAGAACTACGAGCACTCCGGGTTGATTGACGCGCGAGTCGCATCGATTGGGAATTGGCTCCCGCGACAGTTGGAGTGGAGTGAAATGGAAGCTGCGGTGCGGAGTTCAATCAAACAGTCCGGTTTGCAAATGCGATCCATTCAACAGGGGAAACGTCACGTTGGCTTGCGTGTTGGCGTGATCACCGCACGATGTGAAGTCGAGGGATCGTATGAATCGCTCTGCCGGTTTCTGAATGATATCAGCACAGAGAAATACACCATTCATTGCAGCGAACTAGCCGTTGCAAGAGCGGAAGCGAACAAGGACCAACCAAGCATGTCGCACTGTCAGGGCAGCATCACGCTGCGAATGCCATTTGCCGCCTCGACTTCTACTGCCGGGAAACTGTTGCCGTCGGAGGAACCCAATGCCAGCTGAAACTGCGAATCGGTCCCACTTGTCCTGCAAGCCGAAAAGCGATCAAAAGAAAAAGATGCTCGTTGTTGTGTTGTTGATTGCGCTCCTCGCGGCGATTTTGACACAACCGAGCCCTGAGCAAGCTGACGATTCGGAATCGGTTGTCGCCGTTCCCGTTGCATTGGCAGGTGAGAGCCTCGATGGCCACGAGCGAGCGACGAAGGAGCACACCGAATGGTTGTCGCAAACTCGCTTGTTGAAGCGGATGGAGCTGGACAAGATCATCTCCGTGACGCTATTTGACGAAGAGCCGAAGACCATTCGCGAGCGTCTCGTCAGCCAAGTCACGCCCAGCGAACCCATCAAGGCGATTTATGGAAGCGAGGGCAATCAGGTCGCACTGGTCGGCGAAACCATCGTAAGCAGTGGACATGCGCTGCCGGATGGCGGCACTGTGCTAAGTGTGGGGAATGACGGCGTTCAAGTCGCCCCCTAAGTTCCCCTGGTCTGCAGCTGGTCAGGCTCGCAACTCGAATGGATACAGGTAGAATGAACGCGTTCTAACTGACCCATTTCGAAGGTGGACCCACTTTGATGGATGTTCTGCGTGCTCGCCGATTGTTTGAAGCGCTGGTGATAGGTTGGTTTGGCTTGTTGCTGGCAGCCGCTGCGAAGTCCGAGGAAGTTTTGCATTTGGAGACTGACGAATTCCAGCAAAGTCTGGCAACGGTTCAGGAGTTTGTTCAGCAGCATTGTTTGGATTGCCACGCCGACAATGCAGATCGTCTTGATTTGCAGGAACTGGAATTTACGTCTTCCGCATTTGCGAACGCCAAATTTGACGGCAAGCCTTGGGAGCTGGCGCTTCGTCGTGTCGCCAGCCATCAAATGCCGCCGCCCGATGCCTCGCGGCCTTCGGAGGATGAGTATGAGGCGGCAATCGAAGCTTGGCAGCGGATCTTGAAGGCACGGTCACTGGTGTTTTTGAATCCAGGACGCACCGATTCACTTCGGCGACTGACGCGTACGGAGTATCAAGATTCGATTCGAGACTTGCTCTCCGTCCAAATCGACGCAGAAGAGTTGTTGCCCCCCGATGAAAGCAGCCACGGATTCGACAACGTCACAGTAGGCGAGTTGTCGCCAACTCTGTTGACGCGTTACCTGACGGCTGCGCAGAAGATCAGCGAAGTTGCGTTGGGACGACCGCGTCGAGCCATCGGTCGAACCATTCGTCTGCCAGCTGACCGCACGCAAGAAAAACATGTTGATGGGCTTCCGTTGGGCACACGTGGCGGCACACTGTTCACTCATGAGTTTCCAGCCGCGGGCGAGTATGAAATCGAATTGCGGCTTACACGTGATCGAGACGAGAAAGTCGAGGGCTTGAATGCGCAGCACGATATCGATGTGTTGATTGATCGCCACCGAATGCATCGATTCAGTGTTAGCCCACCGCCGAACAAGAAGGACTTCACTCACTCTGATACGCATTTGAAAACACGGATTCGTGTTACCGGCGGGCCACATCAAGTTGGCGTGACGTTCCCGAGTAAGTCCGTGTCTTTGATGGAGATCAAGCGTCAGCCTTTCGACGCCCGCTACAACCGACATCGGCATCCGCGAAACACACCAGCGTTATTTCAAGTATCGATTCTAGGTCCGTTGGAGTCGTCCGATGTCGGCGAGGGCTCTTCGAGTACGCCCAGTCGCCGAAGAATCTTGAAATCGCTGCCATCTGAAGGCCGCGACATTGATGAGGTTGCAGTGGAAGTCCTCCGGCCGATCATGAGACGTGCATACCGACGTCCAATCATGGAGGCGGACATGGAATCGCCAATGTGGTTCTTCCACGAGGGAAATCGTGAAGCTGGGTTTGAGGCGGGAATCGAAACTGCATTGACTTCGATTCTAGTCAATCCAAATTTCCTGTTTCGCATTGAGTCCGATCCGGATGGGATCGAATCAGGCACACCCTATCCGGTTTCTGATTTTGAGTTGGCTTCACGTTTGTCTTTCTTCCTGTGGAGTAGTCTTCCCGATGAAACCCTGCTTGAACTGGCGGATCAGGGGCGGTTGCAGGAGGAGGAAGTGTTGCGTGAGCAGGCGATGAGAATGCTCAGGGACGATCGCGCCAGCACGCTGGTGTCCAACTTTGCGGCACAGTGGCTTTACCTCAGGAACCTGGATTCGATCACACCTGACCTGCGTTTGTTTCCTGATTTTGACGACAACCTGCGCCAGTCCTTTCGACGAGAAACGGAACTCTTGTTTGCGGATGTGATCGAGAAAGACCGAAGCATTTTGAAGTTGATCCAAACGGACATCGCATTCTTGAATGAGCGTCTGGCTGTTCACTATGGAATTCCAGGCGTTCGTGGAAGCCAGTTTCGCCCCGTGGATTTGACCGATCCGGGGTTCAGTGCATCGGAGAGTCAGGCGGCCAATCGACGAGGCGGTTTGTTGCGTCAAGGGAGCATTTTGACCGTGACTTCCTACGCGACCAGAACTTCGCGCACGATTCGTGGGAATT
>JBGCGI010000072.1:0-3252 GCA_045110715.1 Rubripirellula sp. | reverse complement strand
GGCCGTCGGATTCAACAAGCCTCATTTGCCGTTTTGTGCTCCCAAGAAGTACTGGGACCTGTACGACTTTGAATCGATCGACCTTCCTAACAACTACGGCCCACCAACCAACGCGCCCGAACACGCGGTTCACACGTCTGGCGAACTACGTGCGTACGCCACCGTGCCACCAACCGGACCGGTATCTCACGAGCAAGCGCGAAAACTGATTCACGGATACTATGCCTGCGTCAGCTTTATCGATGCCCAAGTCGGCCGCTTACTAGACTCACTTGACGAGCGTGGACTCAGCGAGAACACGATTGTTGTGCTGTGGGGCGATCACGGTTGGCAACTCGGTGAGCACGGCATGTGGAACAAGCACTCGTGCTTTGAAACATCCATGCATTCTCCATTGTTCATCTCGGCGCCGGGCATTCCTGCCGGACGCACACCCGCTCTGACGGAGTTCATCGACATCTATCCGACGCTCGCAGAGCTGACCGCGATCCCTGCGCCTGACCACCTCGAAGGCGTCAGCGCCGTGCCCCTTCTGCGTGACCCAACCCTGCCCGGCAAGCCTGTTGCGGTTGGCCGGTTCAACTTGGGAGACACCATTCGCAGCGATCAATTTCGCTACAGCGAGTACCGAGTCCAACGCGGGGCCGGGAAATTGAGCGGAAGGATGCTCTACGACCACGAAACGGACGCCGCAGAAAACTCAAACGTTGCTGAAGACGACAAACACGCGTCCACCGTGACAATTTTGTCCGAAGACCTCAATCGCATCAAAGGAAAATGAGTCCTGCGGCACGAAACGTGCCTCCCAAACCAACGGCTCGAATCCACCTAACTTCAGTTGCCCTACCGGAAACTCACCCTACGATGAACGGATAGATTACCAAGCACTTCTCATCTTCCCTCAACGGCACTTGGTGAATTCTGATGTCTACCATCAGCTCTCAGGACCACTCCAACGCCGAAGTCGCTCTGTTGCTCAAAGAAGAACTATGCCATAGCGGACACAACGTTCTGCAGCGTGTGGAGGTCGAGGTCGACAACCATTCGATCGTGCTCTCCGGCACAGTGCCCTCCTATTTCTTGAAGCAGGTCGCCCAAGAAACCGTTCTGGCTGCCTGCCACGACCGCCATCTCAGTAACGACATCCGGGTCAAAGCAAAGTAAAGTAGAGAGACTCGGTCGTGACGCCTTTTCGATGGCACATTGTCGCCTCGCCGGCAATCCAGGCTGTCTGTTCGGACTCCATTCGGATTGCCACCGCTTCCTCGGAAATTCCGTCCGACACATACTCACCCATCCAGCTGCGAAATCACCCGCGGCAATCCTATCTTTAAGACGGACGCCACATGGCCATCCCACCCTGGACCGTTGAACTTCTCCGCCGTGGACTGAGTGATGTAGCGCGGCGAGCAAGCGAGCCGGAAACGATCGAGAAGCTGAAGAACCAGGCTTCCGAAATCCTGCACGATCTTCCCGAAACCGCAGCACGCGGAATCGACGCCGTCATGCGCGGTGCAGAGGCAGGCAAGAAGAAGGTCGAGAAGTGGTCGCGGAAGCACACCGCCATCGCAATCCCAATGCTCAATGCGAGCGGTGTCTTGATCGACGAACGTGGGACCGGGGTTCCTCTGGCAAGCAACGTCCTGGAAGTCGGCCGCGAACTGATGTCGGGTGATGTCATCGGCGGCGCCGCACTCGAAGATCGTCTGGCTCATCGCTTGCAGCGTTTGATTCCCGGCGACGAACATCAAGTCGCGGTCACTTCCAGTTTCTCATCCGCCCTGACAGCGCTTTCTCTGTTGATCCAACAGCGGCAGTTGGTGGTTCATCGCAAGCACGCCGTTCGTTTGCCCGACGGTCGCCCCCTGCCCGAGGCCTTTGGCATCCTCGTGCCGGTCATTCAAGAAGTCGGCAGCGTGGACCGAATCGAAACCAGCGACTTCGATGGCCTCGATAGCTTCTGTGCGATCATCGCCGACACCGGCCACGAGCCAATCCGGCTCATGGACTTCGCTGGCCGAGATGCGAAGCAGGCAGTTGTGCTGCCCGTCGGCACGGTCACCGAATCGCCCGAATCTCAAATCCCGTCGGCAGCCGCCATGCTGTCCGCGGGAGCAGATTTCGTTGTCCTGCCTGGCGATGGCGTCTGCGGTGGTCCAGGCTGCGGGTTGCTGATCGGGCACAAGTCGGACATCGAAAAGATCCGAGACTCAACGGCCTGGCCTGCGTTGGCCGCCAGTGACGCGGTGGCAGCGATGATGGCCGTCGCACTCGAAACGGCGGCCTCCGACGTTGAATCGATTCCCGTGATGGCCTTGCTGGCGACCAGTGAAGAAAACTTGCGCGGACGAGCCGAACGAATGGCAACCCGACTTAGCGGCAGCGACTCCGTTCGGACCTGCCAGGTGACCGCCAACGATGCCAAGTTCACGTCCGACGGGCGATGGCGATTTCCCTCGCGACAACTCCGCCTGCGACATGCCTCGATGAAGGCCGTCCAGTGGCAAGACGCACTCCGTGAAGATCTACCCGCCGTCATCGTGGGCGTTGACGGCGAAGACGTGATCGTCGACCTGCGTTGGATCGCTGCTGCGAACGACAACCGATTGGCTGAATCCCTTTCAGGCTAACAAGCACCTGTGTGAACCGCTGCCAACGGCCTGAAGGGCCAACTACGCCCTCGCTGCGACGAGCCTCGTTCCCGCGATCCGGTCATGCAGCATGCCCAATGGCTTGGCGAATGCGATGGCGACCAACGTAAAAATCGTGAGCTGTACCAAAATCGCAGCGTCGTTCGCCTGTCCGTTGAACGATCCCATCACAAACACGAGCAGGAGCAGGGTGGGAAGTCCTCCGATCAGCATTCGAAAGAAGATGCGAAGACGTGACGCTGGTTCCCCACGACGATTGGCAAACGTCAACCCAAACAACCAATTCAGCACACCGCCACGCGTCGCAACGGCCGCGATCAAACTGGGGATCCATACCATGCTCAACCACTGCGACAGAGCCACGTAGACGGCGACAAGCATCGAAAAGAACGACATTTCAGCCGCGACGGTCTGCTGGCCTTTCTGATTGCGAGCCTGCTGATAAAGCTCTCCCGCCGCCGCGGTCTCTTCAACGGTCGGCGATCGAGTTGCGATCAATTCGCGAACGAGCTCACGGTTCGCTTTTGTAAAACTGATTTTTGCGTAGTACGATTCCAACTTCTCGGGTTCTCGGATTACGTCGGCGTAGGTTCCTGCGATC
>JBGCGI010000071.1:0-2543 GCA_045110715.1 Rubripirellula sp. | reverse complement strand
GCCAAATCCCTGGTCCTCTCATCATCAGGAAAGTCGTATGCGTCAGTTGCGACGATTGGCTGCAATTCGCTCGGATGGGGTTCAAGATGGCAGGTCGAGCACAACGCACGGCCGAAGAACTGCTGCTTTCCCAAGTTCTCTTCATCGGTGAAGTTTGGAAACGGGTCGCGGGGATCTGCTACCTGGGCCAAACCCAAATCGTATCTAGATCGAAACGAAACGATTGAGCGGACAAACTGGGACAATGCCTTGGAGATCCTGGCCTTGGTGACTTTGCCATCATCAAAAGCCGAGGCAAACAGTGGTGGGTAAATCGGATCCGCCTGCAGTTGACTGACTAGCTCAGGAAGTTGATGCCCCATCTCGATTTCATTTTCGATCGGCATGAGGACTTGAGCTTCCAGTGAATCAGCTCGTTCGTCCCAAAACATGCGACCGTTTGGATAGTAGCGTGCGTTGACCAGACTCATCGAGTTTCTGGTGACCGCTTTTCCGTCAAACCCGATACTCAACTTGCGGTCGTCGGTAAAAGCGTGCTCTTGCTTGTGGCAACTCGCGCAAGAAGTCGTGCCATTGGCGGAGAGCGTCGGATCGTAAAAGAGCACTCGCCCCAACGTCGCACCGTGGTCCGTGATTGGGTTTGACGCCGGTTGATTGTCAAACTGTTTTGCGATGCTCTGTACGGCCTGCGGTAGAGCAACTGCATAGCGAAACGGCTGCTTGGGCAGGCGAAGCGTTCTCTCACCCAGTGCATCTTCGGCTCTAACAGAATGGGCCGAGTTCAGTTGATCGTTGGCAGGTTCCGTTTCTAACTCGACACCGAACGCTAGCTGGACACTCACCCAAACCACGAACAGTAGGCATCGGATTTGATTCACTGGCATCTGTTGTAGTCTCCAAGTTTGCTATAGGTCTGCCGCTCTCCTCGCTATAGCTCGACTCTCCCGAGGGCCCCAGGGAGCGTGAATGGCTGCTTCTCGGATTCACCGGGCGAATCACGCACGACAAACCCGATGGGCTAAACAAGTCCTACCAAGAACAGGCCCCGCAACGGCGGCGGCCGCTTACAAAACGATATCGTCAATAACCTTAGCTGGCAAAACACCAGTGAGCTTTTGATCGAGCCCTTGAAAAGGAAAGCTGATTTTTTGGTGGTCGAATCCAAGTAGATGTTGGAGCGTCGCATGGAAATCGCGGAGGTGTACGGGATTCACAGCCGCGGTGTACCCGACCTCGTCCGTTTCACCGTAGGCGACGCCCGGCTTCACTCCACCGCCAGCCATCCAAATCGTGAAGGCTTCTGGGTTATGGTCGCGTCCGGTGAACGCCATTTTCTTGCCGCCGCGATTTTCTTGCATTGGAGTACGCCCAAACTCGCCACCCCAAACCACAAGGGTATCCTTCAACATCCCACGCTGCTTCAAATCAGCCAACAACGCAGCAATCGGTTGATCGACCTGCCGACATTTCTCTTTGAAACCAACGTTCAATGCTTCGCTCTTGCTGGAACCGTGCGAATCCCAGCCCCAATCAAACAGCTGAATGAATCGAACTCCACGTTCAGCCAACCGGCGTGCCAGCAGGCAGTTGTTCGCAAACGATTCTTTGCCAACGTCTGTGCCGTACATCTCATGAACGGCAGTCGGTTCGTCGGAGATGTCCATCACCTCGGGCACAGCCGTCTGCATCCGGAACGCCATTTCGTACTGAGCGATGCGGGTCAGTGTTTCGGGGTCGCCATAGGTTTCAAACGACTTCCGATTCAATCGGTTCAACGTGTCTAAGGCCGATCGCCGCTGAGCTCGCGAGACGCCCATTGGATTTTCAATATTCAACACCGGCGAACCTTTCGATCGGCACTGCACGCCTTGATAGACCGACGGCAAGAACCCACTACTCCACAGCGCCTTCCCGACGCGGGGCAGCCGACCGCCGGACAATAACACCATATAGCCCGGCAGATCATCGTTCTCCGTTCCAAGTCCCCACGTCACCCACGACCCGATCGATGGATAGCCCATCCTAGATTGCCCGGTGTGAACCATCAGCTGTGCAGGACCGTGATTGAATTGGTCAGTCTGCATCGTCTTAATGAAGCAAAGCTCATCGGCGTGCTTGGCCAAGTTCGGCATACGGTCAGAAATCCACGCACCGCTTTCGCCATGTTGTGCAAAGTCGAACTGCGGCCCCAACATTTGCGGCGTCCCTTGGATGAAGGCAAACCGCTTCCCTTCCAAAAAGGCACTTGGGCACTTCTTGCCGTCTAGCTTCTTCAGTTCGGGCTTGTAGTCGAAAAGCTCTAGCTGGCTGGGTGCACCGATCATGTGCAAGTAGATGACACGTTTTGCCTTCGCCGGTAGTGGCGGAGCGACTGGACTGAGTGGATTATCGGCTTCGTGCCGTGAGACGACACTCTCTGGCGCCGACGCAGTCCTCTGATCGCCGAGCATCTGACCAGGCACCCTAATCGATCCCTATCCAGGCCCACAACTCCTTAAGCATTTGCGTCCTGTAAACCTCTCCAACTCGCGACAGAACAAATG
>JBGCGI010000070.1:0-3030 GCA_045110715.1 Rubripirellula sp. | reverse complement strand
CGCTGGACCTTGGCGCCGATGAGAGGGGGCATCGCCCGCTTGCCGGGCAGGAACACGATCACTTCCTCCGTCGGCGAAGCATTCGCCTTTCCCTTCGCAATCTCGAAGTGTTTCGCCCCCAGTTGCGAGCGATCTTGCGAGCTGCCGTGCATGGCGACATTCGCGTGATGTTCCCGCTGATCACCACGATCGCAGAATTGCGACAAGCACGCATGCTGCTGAATGTGGTCGCGGAAGATCTCAAGGACGCGGGAATCGAATCACGCAGCGATATTCCCGTCGGCATGATGGTCGAAGTGCCAGCGGCGGTTGTGATGCTCGAGAGTTTTGTTCGCGAAGTCGATTTCCTTAGCATTGGAACCAACGACCTGGCTCAGTACACGCTGGCGGTTGATCGTAGCAACGAGTACGTCGCCGATCTGTACCAGTCCAGCGATCCAGCGGTCCTCCGTCTGATCCAGCGCTGTGTCGAAGTTGCCGATACCAGCAATACACCGCTCGCTGTCTGCGGCGAAATGAGCAGCAAGCCTGCACGCGCGATCCTGTTGCTCGGGTTGGGAGTGCGAAACCTCAGCGTGCCACCATCGGCGCTGCCGCGAGTCAAGAAAGCGATTCGCAGTGTAACGATGGAGCAGTGCAAGGAAATCGCCGACCGCGTCTTGAAACTAGAAGCCGCTCGCGATGTCGACATGTACTTGTTGGACCGTCTGTCCCATTTTGTTCCCGAGCTGGTGGTCACCTAAAGCACCACGCAAACCTTCCTGCAAACCGCAAATCAGAACACACCCACCTCCTCTTCTCCTCCCATGACCAACGTGACCGAAACCGAAACCGAAACTCCCGTCGCAGCAGATCCTCCTTTGCGGATTCGCTACCGGATTCGGTTTGCCAAAACCGGTCTGTTGCGTTGGATCAGCCATCGAGATTTGGCTCGGCTGTGGGAGCGATTGCTCCGTCGCGCGGCGTTGAAACTTTCGATGACCGAGGGATTTCATCCCAAGCCCCGCGTCGCTTTCCCCTCAGCATTGGCGCTGGGCGTTGAGAGCTTGGACGAAGTCGTCGAGCTGGAGCTGGCAGAAGTACTCACACCGCAGGCACTGCTCGAGCGTCTGCAGAACGACAACCAACCGGGGCTGACCATCCACAGTGTATGCCAGTTGCCCGAGCGTTTTGGCAAAGCGCAACTGCTGAGCGGTGACTACATCATCACGACCATTGAAGGCGTCAGTGCCGAAGCGATCAACACCGCGATCGCAGAGCTGCTCGCTAAAGAAACCGTGACCGTGGAACGCAAGAAGAAGGACATGACGGTCACCGTGGCTTCTCAGATCACGGTTCTTGAATTGAAAGAGCGAGAGATCCAGTTGACGTTGGCTGCCAGCGAATCGGCATCGCTCAAGCCAACGGATGTGCTGGATTTGCTGGGCTTCACCGACTGGATTGAAAAAGGGGCCCTGATCACGCGAGTTCGCGTCGTCTTAGAAAAAGAACTGGAATCGAGCGATCCGCAGGTCATGGCCGTTGCCCAGCTGCAGTCGTCTACCGAATCCACCAAATAACAAAACACTTGGTTCGCGTTTCGACGCGGCCATCAACCGAAACACAATTACCGCTGGCGTCCACGCAGAGAGCTTTTGCTTTCCGCGCTTAGCTGGCCCAACACCGACGAGGTGCTTGAAGATGAAGAAAGAAATGCTAATCAACGTGCTGCAGCCTGAAGAATGCCGCATCGCAGTGTTAGAGAACAATCGCTTGGAAGAGTTGTACATGGAGCGAAAGAGCGTCGAGGCGTTCGCTGGCAACATCTACCGAGGCAAGATTGTCAACTTGGAGCCAAGCATCCAAGCAGCATTTGTGGATTTCGGCGTCGGGCGCAATGGCTTCCTTCACATCAGCGATGTCGAGCCGCAGTACTTTCGTCAGGGCGGCTACGATCCCGAAGAGATCATGAAGGAGTCCGACGAAATGGCCGAAGCCGCTGCCAAACGGGCGCGTGAATCAGGCCGCGGCAGCAAGCACGCATTCAAGGGCGGCCGGCCAAGAATCAAGCCTCCAATCCAAGAGATCTTTCGTCGTGGTGACGAAGTTCTCGTGCAGGTCATCAAAGAAGGAATCGGGACCAAAGGCCCAACACTCAGTACCTACATTTCGATTCCCGGTCGTTACTTGGTGTTGATGCCTTCGCTGGCCCGCGTTGGTGTCAGCCGCAAGATCGAGGACGAAGACGACCGCAAGCGTTTGCGTCGTTGCATGCTGGCACTGAATCCGCCCAAGGGCCTCGGTTTCATTGTCCGAACCGCCGGTGCAGGCCGCAAAGAGCGTGAGCTGCAGCGTGACTTGGATTACTTGGTGCGTTTGTGGAAAGCCATCGCCAAACGCGTTCAATCCACCAGCGAACCCGGGGTGCTCTACGAAGAAAGCGATCTGATCATTCGCACGATTCGTGACATCTACAGCGATGACATCGATCAAATCTTGGTGGACGAACCGGAGTCCTTCGCCAAAGCGCGTGACTTCCTGAAGATGGTGATGCCAAAAGTCGTCGAGCGATTGAAGCTGTACGAGGGCGCTGTTCCCCTGTTCCACAAGTACAACCTGGAACAAGAGATCGTCAAAATCAACCAACGACAGGTTGCCTTGAAAGATGGCGGGTCCATCGTGATCGATCCAACGGAGGCACTCGTCGCCATCGATGTGAATAGTGGCAACTTCCGAAGTGACAACTCCGCCGAGGAAAACGCCTTTCGCTTGAACATGGCGGCTGCCAAAGAGATTGCGAGACAACTTCGCTTGCGAGACTTGGGTGGCGTGATCGTCAACGACTTCATCGATATGAAGAAGGAAAGTCATCGCCGCAAAGTCGAAAGAACTTTGCGAGATGCGATGTCCGGAGACCGCGCAAGAACGAAAATTCTGCGAATCAGCCCCTTTGGTCTGATCGAGATGACACGACAGCGAGTGCGGCCGAGTCTGAAACGCAGCATCTATAACGATTGTCCTTGCTGCCAAGGCCGAGGATTGGTCAAGACC
>JBGCGI010000069.1:0-11231 GCA_045110715.1 Rubripirellula sp. | reverse complement strand
TCGACGAAATCATGCGGGAAGTTCGCAAGAGTTTTTCCATCACGGACGATCCCAATTTGTGCGGTATCGGCGGCAGCAGCAGCGGGGCAATCGCCGCCTTCGGTGTCGCTTGGCATCGGCCGGACCAGTTTCGCCGTGTGTTCAGCACCGTAGGAACCTACGTTGGACTCCGGGGTGGCAATGAGTATCCAACGCTTGTTCGCAAAACGGAGCCGAAGCCGATCCGTGTCTTCCTGCAAGACGGAAAGAATGACTTAGATATCTACGGGGGCAGTTGGTGGAACGCGAACCTTTCGATGTTGTCCGCGCTGAAGTGGGCCGGATACGACGTCAATCACACCTGGGGCGAAGGAGGCCACAACAGTAAACACGGTGGCGCGATCATGCCCGACGCGATGAAGTGGCTGTGGAGTGATTTCAAGCAACCCATTCGATCCAACACGTCTCAGCATCCCGAAATCACGAACCGATTACTGGAAGGCGAAGACTGGCAACTTGTCAGTGATGGGCATCAATACACCGAAGGGCCGGCAGTCGCTCCGGACGGCTCGGTCTATTTCGTAGACGGCCCCCGGGGCGAAATCTGGCGGGTCAATGCGAAGGGAGGCGGAGCGAGCAAATTCATCGACGACATGCCTGGTGTCAGCGCGTTGATGTTTGATCAAGCAGGTGTGATGTACTGTGCCCGCAACAAAGCCAAAACCGTGACTCGCGTCACCAGCGATGGAAAACGAACAGACATCGCGTCGGGTGTTTCCTGCAACGACCTCGTCGTGCTGGATCATGGCATCTACTTCACCGGCCCGGTCGAGGAAAAGATCTGGTACCTACCGCACGGCGGCAAGCCGATTGCCGCCGGCAAAGGCCCATCGCTACCCAACGGACTGATCGTCACCCCTGACCGAAGATTCTTGCTGGTCGTGGACGCTGGTGGCAGGTACGTCTGGTCCTACCGGATCGGGGAAGGTGGCAAATTAGAATACGGACAGAAGTACTCCTACATCCACAGCCCGCAAGACGAAATGAAGACGGGCGCTGATGGGGCAACGATGACGGCAGATGGACAACTCTTGGTCGCAACGAAACTGGGCATCCAGATTTTCGATCAGCCGGGCCGCACTCATTTGATTCTGCGGCGTCCCAAGCGAACCGGACGATTGTCCAACTGCGTGTTCGCAGGCGACAACATGGACGTGTTGTATGCCACCAGTGGCACGTCCGTTTATCGGCGAAAAACCAAACTGAAGGGAATCGCTCCCTGGCAGGATCCAGTCGCCCCACCTAAGCCGCGTCTATAACTCGCGGTGCCAATTACTGGAAAGAAAAATAGGGAGTGACTTCCGTGTGCGTGAATCACCATGATTCACTGGCAGTTCCGTTTGCGCCAACTCCCAATGGGAAACACCGCCTCCCTGCGATACTCCAGCAGATCAATGACTCATTCATTGATCAGTTGGTTTGAGTGTTTCGTCGCGAGGCTTGATTGACCTCGAAGATCGTTCCCATCGATTGATGAAAACGAATGTTAGGCGCTGATAAGATTGGAGTTCGTGGGCGAGATCCCGAAAAAGACAAGCACGCTTGCATCATACGGAAGTCGCATATCACACTCTCCAAAAAAGATGTTGTAAGAAATCGAAGCAGAAAAAAAATGGCCTTCGATGGTTGGTTCAACGGCAAGGAATTTGGCGTTGTCGTTTGCCGTTGTCAACAACGTTCGGATGATAGTTTCATGTTTTCCTATTTCGCCCGTTGTGAAAAGCAATGAAAATCAGTGTCACATCGGGTAAAGTTTTTTTCATCGAATGCAGTTTTGCTTCACTGCGAAATTGAGTGCGTCGTGAACCGTCAATCGTTCAACTCTGAATGATTCAATCTCCCTGTTTCCAATCGCCGTTTCAGGCAAACTCAACATGCATACGCGCGACGAATTGGACCTAGGAGACTCCGGTGAAACGACCCCAAGTCATTTTTGGACGGAGGATTATGTCGTCCAAATGACACGCTTACTGGGAGCCAGCGTTTGCCGAAATCTTGGGCTCTACGCTTTGCCGGAAGGATTTTGCCTGTCCGTCATTGTCCCGGTTTACAACGAAGGCGGCACGATCACGGGCGTCGTGGAAAGACTCCGCGAAATCGGCATCCCGATGCAAATCATTTTGGTCAACGATGGCAGTAGTGATGGCACAGCAGAAGCCGTCACGCGGCTTGCTAACGACGCTGACGTAACGGTGATTCACCACGAGTCGAACAAGGGAAAAGGAGCTGCAATTGCGACAGGAGTCGCCGCAGCCACGGGCGACGTGATCGTGATCCAGGACGCCGATCAAGAATACGATCCCAGCGACTTCCGCTACCTCCTGCAGCCGATCCTGGCAGGCGAAGCTGACATTGCCTATGGAACCCGCTATGGGCATTGCGATCGCCAGCTTTCACCTTGGTGGCACCAGGCCGTCAACAGCCTGATCACAACGCTTGCTAGCATTGCGATTGGACTTCGGCTCAGTGATGTCGAAACGTGCTACAAGATGGCGCCACGCGAGCATTTCGAGGCAATTCTAGGGGATCTGAAAGAGAAGCGGTTCGGCATCGAAATCGAACTGACCGCTCGGTGGGCCAGAAAGGGACTTCGGTTTACCGAACGCCCGATTCGTTACCATCATCGCTGGTACGACGAGGGGAAAAAGATCGGCTGGCGAGATGGCGTCCGAGCCTTGTGGTGCATCGCAAAGTATGGAGTTTTTCGCCGTTAGAAAAACCACAAACCTGCCAAACCGAGTCCTTGCACAAAAAACTTGACGATGCCCTAACGAGGGCGGTACGCTGATGCCGTGGGAGCGCGTTCTTTTCTTCCCGCATTCAAACAAGGAGGCAGCTGTGACGACCTTAATGTCAAAGTCCACCACACTCGTGGTGAATCCGGCTTTTCTACAAGAGATCAAGGACAGCAATCCAGATCTCTGGCACACGGTTCACCAACTACGGCAGGCCTGTGAATGCAACGACGAGCCAACCAAGGTTTCGCGACAACTCACCCGCCTGCTCGACTGCCTGCGAGACCAATTGGCGATGCAGTTTTCCCTCGAAGAATCGTATGGATATCTTTCAGTCCCTGAGTCGCCGAGCCGATCTCTAGGTGAACTGGCCGCCCTAGCAAAGTCTCAGCATGGCTCTCTCTACATGGAACTAAGCGATTTGGCTGAGCAAGCCGAAGAACTCCAGTACCGCGGCGTGGAGTCGCAACAGTTACGCCAACTGGTGGGCCGCACCAAGCAGTTCGATGGGGCGTTGCGCGAGCATGAACTCTGCGAAAACGAATTGATTGAACGCTCTTTCGATCTATGCTGATGCACTTGGGCCTGTTAGCAATTCCTCCGGACTCGAAGACATGAATACTCGCAACGTGATTGGTGACTCAAAAACCAAGCCCATGGAGATTCTGTTGGTAGAGGATGGCTTGACCGATGCAAGAGTGACGATTTACGCACTTCGGCGAAGCCATGTTCATCAGCGTTTGACACTCGTTCGGAGTGTGACAGAAGCAATCGCCTTTCTGCGACGCGAGGGCATTTTTGCTCGGGCGCCCCGTCCGGATCTGCTTCTGCTGGACATGATGCTGCCAGACGGATGTGGACTGGACGTGCTAGAAGCGATGCAGGAGTGGGTGCCCACTGAGCGTCCTACCACCGTCGTGTTGACGGCATCCCCCGACACGACGCTGCAGGATCGCTGCAAGGAGCTTCTCGTGCATGATTTCATGAAGAAACCGGTTCAGGAGAAAGAGTTCATGCGAGTCATCCGTGATCACAAGAAACTGATGATTCACAGCACTCCCATGCTGGCTAACGCCTAGGCATTGATGCAAGAAACCTAGCACAAGCCGCCAGCCATCCAGTAGATCAGGCTCCCGGCGGCTCATCAGGCTCGCACCGCTCGGCTAAGAAGGCCAACGCATTGTGAAAAACGCTGACATCACAAGCTCTTCCCAAGAGTCACACCCTACTTCTCAAACCACTTTTTGATCGAGTGGACGGTCGCGGCACGGCCCGCACGAGCAATCGAGGTGGTCAACGGAATCTCTTTGGGACACACCGAGACGCAGTTTTGTGCGTTGCCGCAGGCTTGGATTCCACCTGCCCCGGTCAGCGTGTCCATTCGCTCCGAGGCGAGCGCCTTGCCCGTGGGGTGATTGTTGAACAGCATTGCTTGGGAGATGGCATGTGGCCCAACAAAGGCTTGATCGTATGCTTCTAGCTTTCGCTGCTCGAAGTCCTCGTCAGACTCTCCCGCATCTTGAGTCAGATCGATCTTGGTGTACTGAGGACAGGCATCGACGCAGCAACCGCAACTCATGCACTGACTGAGTGGGTAGTTCTGTTCTTGAACCGATCGGAGCTGCCGTTCGCCGGGCCCCATGTTGTAGTAGCTGTCCACTGGCACCCAAGCTTGCACCCGCTCCAAGCCACGGAACAAGCGTTGGCGATCGACGATCAAATCGCGAACAACAGGAAACTTGCTCATCGGCTCCAGCACGATTTGCTCATCGTTCTCCTTCAACAGTTGATCAACCAGGGCGCTACAGCTCTGGCGAACCCGACCGTTGATCTGCATCGTGCAGGATCCGCAAACCTCTTCCAGGCATCCGCAATCCCAGGCGACTGGGCAGACTTTGTTTCCATCAAGCGTCGTTGCCTGCGCGGCGACCCTTTGCAAGACGCTAATCACGTTCAGCTCGGGTTCGTAATCAATTTGATGCAGCTCCCAATACGGTTCCTGTCCTGGTCCATCCTGACGACGAACGCGAACGTTGATGTGTTGGGGCTTCTTATTGGAGTGGGCGATCATCCGACGATCCTGCTCACAGGGTTAGGGCTTGGTTGATAGGTATTGGACAGCACACTTTCACTCATCTGAAATCACTTCGCCTTACGTGCTTCGGCTCGTTCGTTCCAGACCTCTTCGATGGCTTCGGCACCGACGAGTCCATACAAACGGGGGCGTGGAGGAATCAACGACGTGTCAACTTCTTCATAGTTGATCTCAGGCATCAACGACTCATGATTCCAGGAAGCGACCGAACTCTTCAGGTATTTCTCGTTGTTGGCTTGGAACTCATCGCACCAAACCTCGGCCTGCCGTCGGCGTTCAGCCGGCTCTTCGGAAGTCAAAGAGTGCTTTTGGAAGTCCGGTTTGAAGTGAGCTCCGCGACACTCATCGCGTTGCAGAGCACCTTGCAGCAACGTTTTTGCAAGCGGGAACATGTCCTGCACCGATTTGGCAAAGATCACATTTTGATTGGACCAGGTCCCGGTGTCCGACAAGCTGACACGCATCGCTCGCGAGTGCAGGTCTTTGACTTTGTCGATCGCTTCGGTGAGTTGCTCGTTGCGACGTACAACGGTTGCGACACGGGTCATGATGTCACCTAGTTCTTGGTGAATCAAATACGGATTCTCGTCGTGCCCGTCCTGGCCCTTGAGCAAATTGTCGTGCCGATCCTGCTGCGTTTTGACGGCAGATTCGGTCAGCGAACTGGAGACATCCGCATGGCCTTCGGATTGGCTCTCGGCATAATTGACGATCGAGGGTCCGGTGAACAGACCTGTGAAAATACAGGAGAGCAATGAGTTGGCGCCCAAGCGATTGGCACCGTGGTAGTGATAATCGCACTCACCGATCGCATACAAACCAGGGACGTTGGTCATGTGGTTTTGAGGTGCACCTGCCTCCAAACCGCCGTCGGCGCTTTTGACGTAGTCCGCCCACAGTCCGCCCATGCTGTAGTGAACAGCGGGGAAGATACGCATGGGTTCCTCTCGGGGGTCGACCCCTTGGAACTTCTCGTAAATCTCTAGAATTCCGCCCAACTTGCGATCCAATTCCGACTTGGAAATGTGAGTCAGGTCCAAGTAAACGCTCATCCGATCTTTATCGATGCTCAAGCCATCGTTGACGCAGATGTCGAAGATCTCACGTGTCGCGATGTCTCGCGGAACGAGGTTGCCGTACTCGGGGTAGCGTTCTTCGAGGAAGTAGTAGCGTTCGTTTTCGGGGATTTCTTTGGGGGCGCGGGGGTCCTGAGGTTTGCGAGGCACCCAAACACGACCGCCTTCTCCACGAGCCGATTCGCTCATCAGACGCAGTTTGTCGCTGCCTGGAATCGCGGTCGGATGAACTTGAATGAATTCAGCGTTGGCGTACTTGGCCCCTGCCTGAAAACAACGGCTCGCAGCACTTCCTGTGCAAAACACGCTCATCGTGCTACGACCGTAAATCAAGCCACAACCACCGGTTGCCACAACGACGGCATCCGCAGGAAATGCTTGAATCTCCATCGAAGTCATGTCTTGCGCGACGACGCCACGGCATCGACCGGACTCGTCCAACATTGGCCCCAGGAAATCCCAGAACTCATACTTCTTGACGAGACCCTCTGATTCACGTCTGCGAACCTGCTCGTCCAATGCGTACAGGAGCTGCTGCCCTGTGGTGGCGCCGGCAAACGCGGTTCTTTTGTACAGCGTGCCACCAAAACGTCGGCGATCGATGAATCCTTCGCCAGTGCGATTGAAGGGAACCCCCAAACGATCCATCAACTCGATGACTTTGGGAGCCCAATACGCCATCTCTTTGACTGGTGGCTGATGGTTCAAAAAGTCCCCGCCGTAGACGGTGTCGTCCAAGTGTTTCCACTCGTCGTCACCAAGCTGACGAGTTTGGTCGTTGCAGCTATTGATTCCCCCTTGCGCGCAAACGCTGTGCGAACGTTTGACGGGCGTCAGGCTCAACAAGTCGACTTTCACACCCAACTCGGCCAACTTCATGGTCGATGCTAGGCCAGCCAAACCGCCGCCAACGACTACTACGCGCTGCTGTGACATTCCTATTTCCGTTTCTCTTCTCGCTGAACTGTCAAACGACTGTCGATTCACTCACTGGGAAGTGATGCCTCGGGGCGAACTGCATCAGGTTGCGAGCGTTTCTCAGGCATTTCTGACGCCATCCCAGACTCCAAGGCTGATCGGTACATCCGATCTTCCACTGCTTGCATCTCCACTACATCTTCGGCACTCGGCGAAATCGCCGCCCACCATGCACTCACACTGATCAAGGCCAACACCAGACCGAAGCCTGTGCAAACTTTCGTGGCTCGAGCTTGCGCTGTCGGTGTGATCCATAGTCCCCAAGTGATTCCTGCGGTCCAAAGGCCATTCGCTAGATGGTAAACACAGGACAAGACACCAACCAAGTAAAACGCCGGCCAAACGGGTCCCAAGCTCTGCATCGCGCTGGTCAGCGTGCTGGCAGCGTTGTAGGGCTTGAATTGGCCGAGTTTCAAAGGATGAATCATGTTCAACCAAACATCAGCGTGGAACCAACCATGCAGATGCAGGATGTGGAAGAACAAGTAAACCATCGCGATGACACCCGTCCACCGCTGCCATGTATACCGGCGGTTGCTGGTGAATTTGTACTTGTCGCTGTTGTATTTTGCCGTCTTGGCAATCCAAATACCGATCACCGCATGAAAAATCAGCGGCAAAAAGATCAGCCCCCATTCAATCAAGGGCAACAGTTGTCCCGGGCTGTGGATCATGTACACAGCTCGCTGGAACGTCTCCGGACCGTTCATCAGGCTGGCATTGGTGGTCAGGTGGACCACCATGTACAGGCCGAGTGGAACGATCCCTAACAACGAATGAATCCTCCGGATGGCGAATTCGTGTTGAAGGAAAAAACTATCGGGGGGCGATTCGGACGCGCTCATGTCTGTGGATGCTTGTTGAGTGGCGATGCACTACCATTGCAACCGTCGCTGACGATTACAGCCTACAGCGACCGACTGCTCGCGTCGGCATGCTTTGAGTAAGGGTAATTGATAAAGCAGTTGAGGTGTGAGTCGGCATAGGTTTTATAGCACTCTAGCAAGGACTTCGATGAACATTTGGTCGCTCGTTCTGCTTTCGGTCGTTTTGGTGCTTGGATGCATTTTGGTGGCCAGGATGCACGCGTTTCTGACGCTGCTGTTGGCGGGACTGATGGTTGCCGTACTGGCAGGCAGCGACTCGTTGACGCAGTACACGTCTTCCCAGATCAACCAAGGCAAACTGACTCAAGAAGCGGCTGAGAAGCTGAAGTCACAATCCGCCCCGGTACGTCTTGCCACGGCCTTTGGCGAAACCGCAGGCAAAATTGGGATCCTGATCGCCCTGGCAAGCATCATCGGTACTTGCATGCTGGAATCCGGCGCCGCGGCAGTGATCGTGGACCGACTGCTCGCGCTGGTCGGCCCCAAACGGGCTCCCGAGGCGCTCGCCGCCAGTTCGTTTGTGCTGGGGATTCCGGTGTTCTTTGACACCGTGTTCTACCTGATGATCCCACTGGCTCGCTCCCTTCGCGAGCGGCTGGGAAAGGACTACGTGTTGTTCATCTTGGCGATCTTGGCTGGAGGCTCGATCGCACATTCGCTCGTTCCTCCCACGCCCGGACCGCTGCTGGTCGCTGGAATCGTTGGCGTTGACGTAGCGACCATGATGATCGCGGGACTGGCAATCGGAGGCTGCAGCAGTATCGTTTCGCTGCTGGTGGCCCGATTGATCAACAAGACGATCGACGTTCCCTTGCGTTTCGACGAAGACACCGCCTTGGCCGAGCAAGATCAGCCGAATCCCGCGGACGCCAATCACCGCCCGTCGCTGACTCGATCGCTGATTCCAATCGCGATTCCTGTCGTGCTGATTGCGATCGGCTCCTTGGTGACCTCCGTGACCAAGTCACCGGCTTATCAAACCAAACTAGCGGAGTACTCCAATTCCCAAGCGGCGATGATTGGATCGGCAACCGATATCCTACGGAACCTCGGTGACAAGAACATTGCGATCGCGATCGGCGTTGCGTTTGCACTCACGCTGATGAAGTTTTGCCCTGCCGAAAAACGCAAGACGCTCGTCAGTCGCTCGTTGGCTTCTGCCGGAAACATCATCTTGATCACCGCAGCAGGTGGAGCCTTTGGCGCGATGTTGCGGCAAGCGGGTATCGGAGAGGCTGTGGGCTCGCTGGCTCAAGGCGTACCTGGCTTGATGCTGCTGCCATTGGCGTTTGTGGTCACCGCCGCGATTCGAACGCTGCAGGGCAGTGCAACCGTGGCGATGATCACTGCAGCAGGTGTCCTGCAGGGATTCGCCCAACCAGAAACACTCCCGTTTCATCCGGTCTACATTGCGATGGCGATCGGGGCCGGCAGCAAACCGGTTTCCTGGATGACCGACAGTGCTTTTTGGGTGATCACTCGCATGAGCGGAATGACAGAGTCGGAAGGACTGCGCGTGATCTCGCCCATGAGCACCGCCATGGGGTTTTCAGCACTCGGCTTCACAATGCTCTTCGCTGCGATCTTTCCCGCGATCTGATAGAACATTGATCGAGCAAGTGGCGTTTTGATGAAGGCCACTTTTTCGCCGTGCATTTTTTGCCGAGTTAGCGTTTCCCCATTTTTCACATTCCCATTCACCACCGAACAATGAAACACGCTCCCGCGATCGCTCGGATCCTCGCCGGATACGCTGACAAAAACGCTTCGCTCTTCAAACGCCTTGGCGTCCCGCTGGGTGATCCAGCGGCCTGGATCGAACTCGATTTGAAACGCGTCGCACTGGTTCGCGACCTCGAAATGGACCGTGTGCGTCAAAAGGGGCACGCCGATGATGTCACCTGTCCTGCCGAGCATTCGCCGCCCGCGGGCCTGAGCGCCGATCGAGAGACAGCAACCGCCGAAGCGGCCGCTCAGATGTTGCGAGCTGCCAAGGTAGAACGCGTTTACGCCGACCGATCGCTCCCCTACATCTTTGCTTGGCACATCGAACAAGCAGAGATCGATGTGCTTTACGACGATGAACTTGGGGTCCTCGATCGCAGGGCGAAAACCCATCAAGAGATCGATGCCCTGGCAGCTGCCCAGAAAGTGACCGAAGAGGTCATGCGAATCATGTGCGAGATGATTGCCAGCTGCAGTGCGGCGGCCGATGGATCACTGCAACATGAAGGAGCAACATTGACGAGTGAACGCGTGCGGGCGATGGCCGGGGTCGAATTCATGAGTCGTGGCTTCAGCATGGGGCACGGGGCCATCGTTGCCACCGCACCCCACGTCGCGGACTGCCATCACGCAGGCGACGGCCCGCTGTTCACTGGCCGACCCGTCATCGTTGATTTGTTCCCTCGCGATGAGTCAACTCGGTACTGGGGCGACTGCACTCGCACCGTCGTCCACGGAGAGATTTCTGACACCGTCAAAGCCATGCACGCGGCCGTGGTAGAAGCCAAAGCTGCTTCGATTGCGATTCTGACAGCCGGCAAAACGGCTGACGAAATCCACAAGGCCTCGGAAAACGTTTTGCTCCAGCACGGCTATCCCTCGTCTCGCGGCGAGATCACCGATCATCCCAGCATCCAACATGGAACCGGACACGGGATCGGGCTGGACCTTCACGAACCAATTTTGCTGGATCACGAAGGTGAAGAAGTCCTGGAGGGAGAAGTCTTCACTGTCGAACCAGGCCTCTACGGGCGGAAAGACGGCGGCGTTCGCATCGAAGACATGCTGGTCGTGACCAGCGGCGAAGCGAAGAACCTCAATGCGCTACCCGATCATCTCGACTGGAACTGACACGGCCCGTCACGCCCCTCGCTGATCGACAATGATCTCTGCCAGCGTTTGGGCAAGGGGATCATCATCGGGTCCGCAAAACCCCCAGTGCTCATGTCGTCGCCAGCCCTCGGCGTACTCAAACTTGCCACTCATCTTGCCAACGTGGCGGCTCATGTCCTTCATCGTCTCGAGATAGCTGTCCTGGCCTTGGCTTTCATCCAGCCATTGCTTCTGACTAGCGTGACACGCAAGTGACTGAACCTTCTGTTCGATCACATCGGTTTCGTCAACAAAGAAGTGTGGCTGAACGACTTCGCCGAGAGGCGTTTTGTTGCCGATTGGCTGGGCGTGATAAACGGTCACCGGCTCCATGTAAGTCTCGACAGGCGGATCGCTTTCCAGGTTCGGCATGCCGTGCGAGAAAGCCGCACTGACGGCCAACCGGCAAGCAATCTCGTGATCCTCCATGTAATCGCGCGGTGAATGCGTCAAGACGATCGATGCCTTTGCCATCCGAACGATCGCAGCGACTTTCTTCAAGTTCTCGGTGGAATAGGCCGCTTCCATGTCGGAATAAATCGGG
>JBGCGI010000068.1:0-6241 GCA_045110715.1 Rubripirellula sp. | reverse complement strand
GGTCAAACTTGTGCTCGATGAAGTCGACCATCACTCGTTCGAGTTCGCCTTCACCCATCTGGCCGTGTCCGATGTCAATCCGGACTTCGGGGACGATTTGTTTCAACTTGTCAGCGACGGCATGCATATCGCCGATTCGATTGTGGACAAAGAAAATTTGTCCGCCACGATTCAATTCTCGGATGATTGCATTTCGAATCAGCTCGTCATCCCATCGCACGACATTGGTCTCGACCGAGCGACGTTCGGCCGGTGGAGTTTCTAAGTTGCTGATGTCGCGGACGCCAACCAACGCCATGTGCAGCGTCCTTGGAATTGGCGTGGCCGAGAGCGTCATCACGTCGACATTGCTGTGCAGCGTTTTTAGTCGTTCTTTGACCGCCACGCCGAATCTTTGTTCCTCGTCAACGACCACCAATCCAAGGTTGCTGAAGTTGACATCGTTACTGGCGATGCGGTGGGTGCCGACGACGATGTCGACTTTTCCTCGACGAATCGCTTTGACGTTCTCACGTTGCTCGGCGGGCGTGCAGAATCGACTGAGCTTCGCGATCTCGACCGGGAACTCTGCCATTCTTTGCCGGAAGTTGTGGTAGTGTTGCTCGGCTAGCACGGTCGTGGGCACCAGCACGGCGACCTGGTAACCGCTGACGACTGCTTTGAAAGCCGCTCGCATCGCAACTTCTGTTTTTCCGAATCCAACATCGCCGCAGATCAATCGGTCCATCGGCTTGGCCGATTCCATGTCGATCTTACAGGCGTCGATCGCTGTCACTTGATCGGGCGTTTCCACGTAAGGAAAGCTGGCGTCGAATTGTCGCTGCCATGGGTTGTCGGTATCAAACGTGATCCCCCGTCGAGCCGTTCTGGCGGCCTGCATCTCCAAGAGTTCCACGGCCATGTCGGTGACGGCGGACTCGGCGGCCTTCTTTTGACGTGACCAGGCTTGGCCTCCGATCTTGGCAAGTCTCGGTTGCGTCTTGGTGCCACCGACGTATCGCTGAACCAGCCCAATCCGCGACGCGGGAACATAAATCTTTGTCCCGCCATCGAATTCAAGTGTCAGATGTTCGAGGTGCTGGCCGTTTTTCTCGATGTGTTTCAGGCCGCGGTACAAGCCGATCCCGTGTGACAGGTGCACGACCAAGTCACCAGGGTCAAGCTGCATCAAGCTGCCGATTGGCTTGCCGCGCGCACGTGTGCGGCCGCGTCGAACCGGGCTGCGATGGAACAGTTCCGCGCCAGTGAGGACGAGGACTTCGGCGTCCAGCAGGCGGAAGCCGCCGCTGATCTCCGCGATCACCATGTGCAACCGGCCTTCGCGAGTGGCTGCCGTGTCGTGCAATAGCTCGGTCAGTCGTTCGCCATCCGACGGAGTGTCACCGACCAAGACGATGTCATGGCCCATCGCAACCGAATCGATCTTGGACTTGGTTTCATCCAGGGACATCGCGAATGCATCGGCTGTGCTGGTCTTCAAGTCGACCACTTCGCCGCCGCTGGCTTCTGCGAGGGTGGTAGCGGTCACCACGCGGAACTTCGATAACGTTTGCATCAAGTCATCGAAGCTGATCAGGTTCGCCGTCTCTGCGGTTCGTTTGATCAGATTGTCGGCCGACAGCTTCGCATCGCTGGGATCGACCAGCACGACCAGCGTGTCGTCGGGCAAGTAGTCGGTGATGGGGCCGAGTGAATCCATCTGCGCAGCGGCGCTTGACGGTTCAGCCACAATCGGATCTTCGTAGGGATCGGCGAGCGTCTCGTCGCGTTTGATTCCGACCGCGGTGATCTCAATATGATCAAGCGATTCAATGCTTCGTTGGCTGCCTGGATCGAACCGCCGAATCGACTCGATCTCGTCACCGAACCATTCGATGCGAATCGGTTGCGGTTGATCGGCCGAGTAAATGTCTAGCAGCCCACCCCGCGTGGCGAATTCTCCGGGCAGCTGAACCGCCGTGGTCGCGGCAAAACCTGCTTCGGCAAGCCAGCGGCGAATCTGATCCGGTTCGACCTCGTCTCCAACAGCCAATCGTCGCGTGGAAGCTTCCAGTTTCTCGGGTGTTGGGACTAGCTGCATGGCGCCGCCGATGTAGGCCGTCACCAGCAGCGGTGCATGTGGATCGGCTTCACGCTGCATCAGTCGCTGCAGGACCTGCAATCGTTCGGCATAGTCGTCATCGCGTATCGAGGACGCAGAAACATCCGCGGCGGAAAGTGGCAGCGCGACCGCGTCTTCGATCCCAAAAGCCTGAGCGTCGCCAGCGACGATGTCGGCGTCGGCCGCCTGCGGCAACAGCATCAACACATGGGACACGTTGCGACCAAGAGCAGCGGCGAAGACTCCGCGAACGCAGCCCCAGACACCTGAAAAGGCAAGTCGGTCGCCAACTTGGTGCTCGCGCAGGCGCGCACCGATTCCCATGGTCTCGTCCAGGAGACGAGGCACGTCAACGAGCTTGTCGACCGTGAGCGTGGCTTTGGATGCCAAGGAATTGCATACCCAAGGGTGATATTTGGTCGGTCAACCTAATCGGAAACCGCGCATGGGGAAACACCACAGGACCACAGTTGGCAGGGATTGCGGCACATTGTAGAACAATTGTCCCAATTGTTTCCCGCTCGCGAAGCGAGCCGACCGCAAAAACAATTGGGACAATTGTTCTACAGTGTGCGTCTCTTGTGATGCTGGTGTTTCAGATCTTGGATTGGTATTCTGAGCTGAGTCACAGCCTTCTGAGTCAGGACCATTGCGTGAGCCACGTTACCAAGATTGAACACCCTCTGATCGAGCACCATTTGTGCACCGTTCGCGATCAAGACACACGTCCGAGTGAGTTTCGTGCTGCGATCCAGCGGTTGGCGGTACTGATCGGCGTTTCCGCGACCGCCGACTTGAATTTGAAGCCGACCAAGATTCAAACGCCGATTGCCGAAGCGGACTGCAAGACGCTTTCGGTGCAGATTGGATTGGTGCCGATCCTGCGCGCGGGATTGGGCATGGTCGATCCTTTGCAGGATTTGCTTCCTGATGCAGCCGTATGGCATTTGGGGATGTACCGCAACGAACAGACAGCAGAGCCGGTTGGTTATTACGACAAGCTTCCCAACAGCGGTGCACCCAACGTGGCGCTGGTGCTGGACCCGATGTTGGCGACCGGTGGAAGTGTTGATCTGGTGGTTCGCCGATTGATGAAGTGGGGCGTTGATGACATCCGCGTGCTCAGCATCATTGCATCGCAAGCAGGCGTCGATCGCGTTGGCAACGATTTTCCAGACGTGAAGGTTTTTGTTGCGACGATCGATCCGATCTTGAATGAGCAATCGTTCATCGTGCCTGGGTTGGGAGATGCGGGAGATCGAATTTTCGATACGCCTCAACACGGCTAAGGTGGGGAGCAACGTATGCAGGATTTGTTTTTGTTGTTGCAGTTCATGGAAGGAGATCAGCAGACGCTGCCGATCTTGGCCGACATGCTTGACGAGGCAGGCGATTCGCATCTGTCGGGACTCGTTCGATCGCGTAAGAACACCAAGCGGAAAATGTTGCAGCTGGCGATCGAGTTGCTGCCCTATCGCCTGCGACTGATCGCCTGCGTCGATTTCTTCCGCCAGGTCGCTGCGGATCATGTTCCCGATTCGAGCGTGTTGATCGAGAATCTGAACAACGCACGCTGGTGGGCGGAGGAGGTCAATGTTACGACGCCGAACGCAGAACTTGAGTACGCGTTCGATCAGGCAGCCACGTCATTGAAAGACTACCTGGAGCGTCAATTGATTCGGCAGGTCCAGATTCCTCTGCGATCCCACTTCATTACGCAGACCTTTGAGTCAGCGCTAGGGCAGCTGAATGAACTGATGGAAGTTGCGGGCATGGCGATGGAACTCGAGAGATCGGGAGACCACGAGAAACTTCGTCGGTGCAACAATCGAATGCGAACCGCGGCGACCAAGGTGGCTTCGTACGCACGTGATTTACAGACGCAGCACGCTCGCTGGAGTACCGGTTCCATGGAAGCCGCAACGGTTGCTCAATGGAACCACCTGATGGATCTCGTGCGTGAAGCAATCGAGCGAGAGTAGCACGCGTCGTCGGTTACGCTTCTAAATCGAGGTGGCCGCCGGTTCCATCGTCCGTTGCTGCGGGCGGTTGCTTCTGGGTTTCGGATTCTTCTTCGGCAGCCTCGGTCTCTTCGGAGCGTTCGAAGACATCCAAGACCTGGCGTCCGTTTCCGTCGCGATCACTCGTTTGATCGCCGGCGTCGAGGGCGCTGGAGTCGGAAGCCTTACCGCCAGGCGCTTCGGAAGTCGCTTGTTGGCGAGTGGCTTCGCTGGCTTTGTTGTCGGCCTCGCCGCCTTTGGCGGCAGCTCTAGCGGTACCAGCGACACTGGCTGCGGCGGATGGGTTGATGTTCATTCGAGAATCCTTCGATGCTTGGAACGAAACAGTACCCCAACGACGGACTGCTCATTCGTGTTGGAACAACACGCAGATGGCCGAAGGAGCGAAAACGTTGCTACGGTTATAGGTCAATTCGCCGGTGTCTTGATTGACGGCGAAGCACGCTAAAGTGTGAGAATCTTGTCCTGCAGCTAGCAGCCATTTTCCGGAAGGATCCAAGTTGATATTTCGCGGCGTTGCGCCGCGCACGTTCTCGAGTTCGATGACGGAGAGTTTTCCTGTGTCCGGATTGACTCGGAAGGCGGTTACCGTGTCGTGTCCACGGTTGGCCGAGTACACGAAGCGCCCCGATGGATGCACGCGAATCTCGGAGGCGCTCTTGAACAGTTCTTTGGACAGCAGTGTCTTGTCGACCGTTGGGATGGTCTGGATCGGAGTCATCGTGCCCTTTTCCGTATCGAAATTGAACACGGTAACGCTGAGCGACAACTCATTCAGGACGTAAATCCATTTTCCGCTCGTGTGGAACTTCATGTGCCTCGGTCCACCGCCCGCTGGCACTTTGCCAAAGCCGTTGGACGTTAGGCTGGCCTTGTCCGTATCGACTTTGTAGATCACGACTTTGTCGAGCCCGAGGTCGGGTACGAAAGCGAATCGATTGTCCGGTGAGAAACCTGCCCAGTGGGCGTGCGACTTTTCTTGACGTCCTTTGACAACACCCGAGCCACCTTCGTGCTTGATCAAACCCGTGCGTTCTTTCAACGTGCCGTCTTCGTTCAGCAAGAAGGAAGCAACCGATCCGCCACCGTACTGCGCGGTCAGCAGAGTCGTGCCCGAATCATCGACGGCAACATGTGCGGCGCCACCGTCACCGATCTCAAGCGATCCGGCAAAGGTCAGCGTCGATCGTTTCCCTTTTTTGCCAATCGCATAGGCCGCAACACAAGGTTTGCGATCGAGCGATCCGACCGCATACAGGTGGTGCCCTTTGGGATGCATGGCCAGAAAGCCGGGTCCGTCGATCTCGGCCGCCAACTCGGGCTCGGAGAGTTTTCCGGACTGCGTTTCGAGGGTGCAGTGATAGATCCCTTTGCTGGGGCGACTGCGACTGGTTCCGATCCAGACATCGATTTCATCTGCGGCTGCTTGTTGTTGGTGCAATGCACCCGCTAAGACAGGCATGGCAATCAAAGTCCAAATCAGAAAGGCTCGGGCGTGCATCGAATTGGCTCGTCTATCTTGGGAGTATTCTCGTACGTTGTTGCACGAAATCATCGTCGATACGTGCCAGTGGATGCAAGTTGCTTCAGCGATATTTCCTGATTTTGGCTGCTGTTATCGAGTCCGCTAACGCTGGCACAGTCGTTTTCACCTGCGGCGAGAACTCCAAATTGACACGAGATCAAAACACAGAGGCACAGGGCACCAACCCGCGAATTGGAGCAAACTGGTCACGTCAGCTGCTTCCTGAAATTGCTGCCAGAGTTGGTTCCGTTCGTCTGGTAAGCCACAGAGATCACCGAGCACACCGAGGACGTGGGCATGGTAACTCGGTGAACTCTGAGTGCTCTGTGGCAAACTTCTTCAATGCGCCCCGTGTTTCAAAACTCTTTCCAAACAACTTTCAGCATCTCATTCGTTATCGCTTTCATGGGTAGGCTGCGGGGAGTGATTCGCGGCGAAACTCCGATGGGGTCATTCCCATCCAGCGGCGGAACGTTCGGGTCAGATGTGCTTGATCGTAGAAACCGGTTTCCAACGCAATCTCGCTGATCGACAGATCGCTGCTGACCAGCAGGCGACTTGCCTCGTCTACCCGGATTCGTTGCAGGTAACGCG
>JBGCGI010000067.1:0-43479 GCA_045110715.1 Rubripirellula sp. | reverse complement strand
CGCCATCGAAGTCACCAACGATCGGTTGGCTGTCATCTTTGCCGCGCGGCACTCTGATCTGCTGATCGTTGCCGGTGATGCGCCGGTCACCATCGGTATCGATGATCCAGACGTCTCCGCGAACAACCCCAATCTCGTCGATCTCGTCTCCATCGAAGTCACCAACGATCGGCTCATCGCCGGGGATGCCAAACTTCACTTTCTGATCGATCTCGGTCCAGCGTCCATCGCCATCCGAATCCAGCATCCAAGTGCCACCACGGAACACGGCAATTTGATCGATGCCATCACCGTTCCAGTCACCGATCACGGGCTGGTCAGCTTGCTCCCCATATTGGAAGACGTGATCAACCGCATCGGCTTGCAGTGAACCATCCGTGCCCCGACGCAGTAGTCGCGGTTGATCTTCGCCGATGTTGTCCTGCTTCGCCGCGAGAGTTCGCGAGTCAACCTCGCGTCTCCGCTTGTTGTCGGGGTCAGGCAAGCCCGGATCGCGTTTGATCCGCTGTTGGTCACGTTGCCATTGGCGTCCAAAGATGCCGATGTCATCCTTTCCGTCGCCATCCCAGTCGCCGACAACAGGACGATCAAGTTCGGTGCCAAGCTGAATCCAAAGATCACCAGCGTCCCAGCGACCGTTGCCATTCAGATCGACAAACCACTCGCCAGCCAAAAAGATCGCGGCTTGATCAACGCCATCACCGTCGAAGTCACCTGACAAGGCGACCGCATCGTTGCCACCAAGCGTGATCAAATCGGAAAGCTCCATTGGCTGCCCGTTCTGCGTCATGATGGTCCATTGGCCGTTGGTGTGGTCGCCTTCGGTCCACGCTTTACTATGTTGCTTTGCGCTCACGCCATGAATGATTCCGTCTTCACCTAGGATCCCGCGGGGGAATCCACCATTGATCACACTCAAGTGCCAGGACACTGCCCATTCATCGTTCGCATAAGTGTTCGATCGGAAACTGACGGGGTCAGCAAAGGCCACCAAGCGAATGCTCGAGTCGAATGTCTCGATCGGTGTCGTGACGCGAGGATTGACTGGGGTCGTTGGTTGTGGCACCTGCGGGAATTCCGGATCTGTGATCAGGACCTCACTGAAGTTGTTGTCGCGACTCAGCCCGCCACCTGACAACGTGATGTTCAGAATCGCATCGTCGTGTGGATCGGTCTGTTCGCTGGCCGCGAGCGTTTGAATCGTAATGCGATCGCCGTCATCTTCAACTTGGTCGGCGGGGTTCACAGCCAAGCCGCCAGTCGTTCCAGGTGTGTCCAAGCCATCGGTGTAGTCCTCCGGTTGAGCTTGATACACGTGATAGGTGCCTGGTCGCAGACCCGTGAACTCGTAGTAGCCCGTTGCATCGGTGGTCACGCGAATCGGGCCGTCGGGGTATATACCAGGTAACGCGCGGATGGCGTCAAACGGCCTGCCCAGGATGTTTCGCAGCTCAACGGTGACACCCTCCAAGCGTGTGTCATCGGACGTGAGCAGACCATCTTTGAAGGATCGCAGGTCACGAGGGTCGATTTCATCAGCAGACCGGATCGCGCCACCGTCCTGGAACACGAATCCGGAAATCGTGGCAGGAGGAACTTCCGGGAAGTCGTAGTGATCGGCGTGCGTTCCACCGGTCAATTCGATCCCGATCAGCAGGTCCGTGTCACCGACTTCGCCCCCGGAATCCCCGACAACTTCGCCACCGTGGAAGAGTCCGGCCGGTTGGACCTCGCGAACAGAATAGGTTTTTGGTGGCAGTGAATCGAACGTGTAGCGGCCTGAGGTGTCGGTTTTCGTCACGGAAACCACATCGCCTGAATCGTCGATCAACTCAATCATCACACCGGGCACGGGAACATCGCCCGGATCGAACCGTTGGTTCGGCTCCGATTCCTGCCAAACCGCACCGCTGATCGAGGACGGGGCCAATTCGCAGAAGTTGTAGTCCACCAACTGTTCGCCAGCCAATAGGTTCACGCCTAGCTGATCTTCACCAAGCACACTTCCATCACCAGTGCCGACGGTCTGACCGCCTTGGAAGAATCCATCGGGCTGTTGCTCGAAAATCTGATACTGGCCCGGTGGAAGCGATTCGAAGGCATATTGTCCCGCCGCGTTGGTTGTCGTTCTCGCGACAACGCTGCCATCGGCGTCGCGAAGTTCGATCGCGACACCCTCCAATGGATCTTCGTTCGCGTCACGGTGACAGTCGCCGTCATCATCGACGAACACAAATCCACGAATGCTCGATGGAGCCAATTCACAGAAGTCGTTGTCTTCCAGTTGTGCGCCAGCCGTGAGTGTCAGTCCCAGTAAGTCATCCGCAAGGACTTCGCCGCTGCCGGTTGTCTGTCCGCCGTGAAAGAAGCCATCCGGTTGCAGTTCGAAGATCTGGTACTGGCCTGGCTTCAGGTCGCCAAAACTGTATCGACCATTCGCATCGGTTGTGGTGCTGGTGATGAACGTGCCTGAAGCATCACGCAGTTCGATTGTCACGCCTTCCAAGGCGGGTTCACTAGGATCGCGGATGCAGTCGCCGTTGCCATCAACGAAGACAGACCCCGAGATGCTGGACGGTTCAAGCTCACAGAAGTTGTACTGCGTTAGGCGTTCGCCCCACCCTACCGCCACTCGTGAGATCACGTCCGCGACCGAATCATCGCCGCCAGCGCTACCTGCCCGTTGACCACCATGCAGCCAACCGGCAGGTTGCATTTCACGCACGGTGTAGTTGCCCGACGGAAGGTTTGTGAAGCGATAGTTCCCAGCCGAATCCGTTTGTGTGCTTGCGATCAGATTCCCTGAATCGTCGTATAGCTCGACTCGAACGCCAGAGATGCCGGTTTCATTGGGATCGAATAGGCAATCGCCGTTTTGGTCACTGAAGACGCTTCCGGAAATCTCAGCTGGTGGTCTTTCGCAGAAATCGTAGCCGACTGCCGTTTCGCCCGGATCAAGCGTGATGTCTGTGATTCGATTGCCAGACGCCTCGCCGCCAGCAGTGCCCGCCCTCGCGTCACCGTCAAAGAATCCTGCGGGTTGTTCTTCAACAATCGAGTAGGTGCCAGGAACGAGGTCGCCAAAGAAGTACTGGCCTTGGGCATCGGTGGTTGTTCGCGCAACTTCGCTGCCGCTGGTATCCAGCAAGCGGATGACGACTCCCTCCAGCGTTTCTTCGTTATCGTCCAGCAGGCAGTCACCATCGAGGTCAACGTGTACACGTCCGAAGAGGAAGGCTGGCGATAGCTCTCCAAAGTTGTATTCAACACCAACATCGCCTTGATTGACGACGACGTTCTTGAGTGTGTCGTCCTGTTCTGCGCTGCCAACACTTTGCCCACCGATGGTGCCTACCGAGTCAATGCCATCCAGGAATCCGGTGGGTTGTTGCTCGACAATGGTGTAGTCGCCTGGCCTTACCTCGGTGAATTCATATCGCCCGGTCGCATCGGTCCGGACGCTGTCGACAACTTGACCGTTGGCATCGACCAGGGACATCTGAGTCCGTGCGATACCGTTTTCGTTGGAGTCTCGAACACCATCGTTGGATTGATCTTGGTAGACATATCCACTGATGGATGCGAAGGCGGCTTCGCAGAAGTTGTATTCCACTCCCGCACCTGCAGGTGTCATCTGGATCTGCGAAATCAAACCGCCATCCACAGAATTGCCAACTTGCAAGTTGCCGATTCTGCCCACATGCGACTCACCATCAAGCAGCCCAGCGGGCGTGAATTCGACGATTCGATAGTTGCCAACGGGAATGTCGCCAAAGAAGTATCCTCCATCGGCACCGGTGGTCGTTCGAGCAAGCGTTTCGCCAAGCTCTGTTTGCAATGCGACTTCGACACCGGGAAGCGGTTCGTTTCCGGGGGCATCGTGATCGCCTGTGCAATCTTGTCCTGGTGCAACGAGATAGACGAAGCCCGAGATCGACCCAAAGGGTACTTCGCCAAAGTTGTACTCGATACCTTCGTCGGCACCCGCCAAAACAATTTGACTGATCCGGTCACCGGGATTGTCTGCGACGCCAACGATTCTTCCGCCGACCGTTCCGGCCGCGTCGATACCATCGTTCAGTCCGGCTGGCTGCTCTACTTCAATGACTTCGTAGCTGCCTGGCGCTAGGCCATGAAACGAATACGAACCATCAGGTGCAGTTGTGACCGTCAGGGCCGTTTGCGGGCCAATGGTGCTGACGGGGACCAGTTGGACTCGCACGCCAGCGATACCAGGTTCCGTGTCGGCGCGGATTCCGTCGTTGTTGTCATCGCGATACACGAAGCCACTGACGGACGCCGGTTGTGCCTCGCCAAAGTCGTTGTTGATCGAAGACAGGTCCCCCAGCGGGATGTTGATTCCAACCAAGACGTCGGTGGATTCAACGACACCCGTGGTCGTGCCTTGGACCGTTCCGGGAACCGCGGCCACGCTAAACAGTCCGTCCGGTTGTGTCTCGACCAGCCGGTAGTTTCCAGGTGATAAACCCAGTGATTTCGGGAACAGATACTGCCCCTGTGCGTTGGTCGTTGCGCGGTGGCCGGTGTCGACGTAGACACCGAATTCGTTCTCTCGCCAGAGCGCTATTTGGACACCAGGCAGGAGTTCCTCGCCTGGCTCACGAACAGCATCCAGATCGTTGTCAATCCAGACTTGTCCGGAGATGTCGATGGGTCTGGCAACCTGGACCGCTGTAGCAACTGCTGCTGCAGAACGATTCGGTCGGCTATCAATGTCGTTGCTGTCGTCGGCAGGGAGATCCAAGTCCAGCGTTTGCGCAGGGTCACCAAAGTCGTTGATGAAGATTGCATCGGCATGACTGGTCTCGTAGTGCGGCGCGTCGAAGGTTGCCTCCAGGACTGAGTCTTGAAACTCTTGCCCGGAAGTGATCACATCCAAGCGGTCGTTGAAGACTTCAAGATCGATCGCATTTCGAAGCACCTCATCCACGTCGACCGTGAATTCCAAGCGATCGCCAGCGTGAAAGTTGGACAGCCTCAGTACGAGTTCCTGCCCGCCGTCGTCGACTTCGGCAATCGCGTCGACCTGACGCCCGTCGGTGGTTTGCACACGGACGATTTGGAAACCGTGTGATCCCGCTTTTCCGCGTCCACCATCGACTGTGTCATAGATCGGATCACCAACCGAGAGGCCATCTCCGTCCTTGTCGGTGCGAATTCGCAGTTCTTTCAGCTCAGTGCCAGGCGCACCACCAGAGAACGAAAGAATGAAGCGATCACCCTGCGAGTCACTGCCGACGTCTTGATCTGTTTCCAGATAATCCGTTTCCAAGTAGACCACACCGACGTGAATCGGATCTGCGGCCAGCAATCGACGGGCTTCCAGTCGCTCCGGGCCACGCGATCGACGTTTCACCGAATCGGTGGCCGACTTGCGGTTTCGGTCTCGAAGTCTTTTCGATTTCCAAATCACGCTTGGCACCCCCATGTGCCTTGTTTGTTACTTTGGTTCTTCTTCCACAACGACTGCCATTCCCTAGCGGTCGATGCTTGGGTCCTTCTCTGCGATTCGTTCTTGCGAGGAGTCGATATCCCCCATCGCCCAACGCCGAAGCGTTGCGTCGTAGCTGCCTGAAAACAGGAAACCGCTGCTGGCTTTCAGTGTTGGGACGCTGCCGGTGTGGCCTTCAAGCGTCCGTACCACTCGCCCATCGTCAGTATTGACGATGCGAATGTCATTGTCGGATCCCGCAACTGCGACCATCCGACTGTTGATCACCGCGACCGAGAATAGCTTCCCGGTTGTGACATCAATGCGGTGTTTCAGCCGAAGCTGCTGCGTATCGAAGACCGAAACGCTGCCATCTTCCGAGACGCTGATGACATTGTTGGACTGATCATGAAAGATCGCATCGTGAATTCGTCCGCGATGCAAAGCATGGTCACTTAGCATTCGGCCGCTCTGTGTATCGAAGAGGTGTAAATCACCTGAACGTCCACCGACGGCCAGAATGCGATTGTCATCTCGATAAGCGACTGCCCTCAGATCACGACAATCGCACTCGAAGGTCGGGACTTGTTGATCTCGTCGACCAATCACGAACACTTCGTTGTCAAAACCGACCGCTGCCATTTCGGTAAGCTTCGGCGAGAACCGCACACATGCCAGGGCAGGTGTGCCTTGCATCTTTTGCCGAACCTCGAAGGAGTTGTCACGATCCCAGAGGATCAGTTGCCCGTCGTTACCCGCGGATACTAGTCGAGAGCCGTCTGGATCGAACGCCAAAGTGCGAATCAGGTCGCGATGTCCTTCCAGTGTTTGAACGGTGCTTAAGTTGGAAGCCTTCAGGACCCGGATCAAGTGATCATTGCCTGCAGCGACGACTAGGTCACCTCGTGGATCGGCAGCAATGGCAGTCACGACAACCGCTTGCGATGGTGCACGACCTTTCAATCGAATCGACCGGCTCGGGATAGGCAGCATGGTCGAAGCGATGCGCAGTTGCGTCGAAGGCGGCTGCGCTTCAACTGGCTGGCCTTGAATTGTGGCCAGAGACATCGCGGTAGCACAAACCACCCAGCGACGTCGTGAATACCTGTTCGTCATTCCATTCCCCCTAGCACGGTCGTTTGGCATCCTTGGCAGTGCGGATGCGCACAAACTCTCTTCGAGTGGGATCGGCAAATGACGATTGTCGTCATGACCAGAACAATCGGAAAACTTTGACTCGTTGGACTTGTCCTCAGAAAACCCGCGAATCACGCCCTCTTTGCGTCTGAACGAACTGTGCTAATTCCTCTTCCATTGACTTGAATCGCGTTGTTAGGATCCTCGCAACGGTGTCCCCCGTCTTTGGACGTGGAACACGGGCGTATTTGGTACGAGTTTCACGCACACAGAGGCAGGCGTCACGGATGATGATGCGACTGACTTGGGCCACCTTGGTGGCAACATTGGTTTCGACCACTCCCTTGCTTGGGCAACAAGCTGGCGTGCCAAGCTATGCCCAGCAACAGCCCCAGCAGCAACGGGCACAAATCCCCGCTGGGCAGAGTCTTCAGCAGGCAGCCGATGCTCGCAATCAAGCACAGGCGGCTCAGCGCCAGGCTGCCGCACAGCAGTTGCAGCAACAGCCGTTTCCGCCGCTTGGCGCGGCCGAACAGGCGCAGCTGCAAACCACGCTGAAGTTATGGGAACAGCAGAGTCAAGGCACGAAAACACTTGACTGCAAATTCTCGCGTTGGCACTTTGACATGTTTGCCGCGCCGGCAGGCATTCATGCCTCTCGCAGTGACGGCGCAGTCAAGTACCAGGCTCCCGACAAAGGTCTGTTTCGCGTCGACGACAAGGTCTTCTTCATTGGAATGCAAGAAGGAAAGCCGCAGTACAAAGTCCAACAGGGGCAGTACGGTGAACATTGGGTATGCAATGGAACTCAACTGATCGAATTCGATCGCACCAAAGAAGAGTGCCGTATCCAAGAGTTGCCTCCCCACATGCAAGGCAAGAATATCATCAGCAGTCCCCTGCCCTTCGTGTTCAATTTGGACGCGGCCCAGATTCAACGGCGCTACTGGATTCGCCAGCTACCTGCCGCTGAAGGAGTCGTGTTGATCGAAGCGTGGCCAAAACGACAAGAAGATCGCGCGCAGTACAAGTTGGTGCAGATCGCTTTGGATGGCAAGACATTCTTGCCGCAGGCTTTGAAAATGTACGCGCCAAACTTCGATGCAAAGACGGCCCCCAAGTGGGACCACTATGAGTTCGCAGATACGAAGCGAAATGCGATTGGGGTAGGATTTGCGGAGATGTTCGGTAAAAACTTCATCCCACAGAAGCCGCCTGCAAACTGGAAAATCCTCAAAGACAATTTTGTGCCACCCGTGGAACCACCAGTACAGCAGGCGACGGCGCCAGTTGAGCCTGCACCGCGTCGATAGGCGAAAGCTCAGCGGTACTCCGGCGGCATTGGTCTCTGAACCCGGCCAAATGCGGTCAATCAGCGGGCATTTGCTTGGCTTATTGACTTTCAACCCCGTCGTGTGAACATATAGTCAATCCAGGAGGGATGCGGTTTTTCCGCGTCTCTCTTTTCATTGACCACGACGGAAGAACGCGACAGCAGCCATGCCGACTTACGACTACGAATGTGATGCTTGTGGACACGCACTAGAAGTGTTTCAGGGGATCAATGATCCGGTCAAGAAAAAGTGTCCTGAATGCGGCAAGAACAAACTGAAGCGTCAGTTCGGGACGGGAGCTGCCATCGTCTTTAAGGGCAGCGGTTTCTATCAAACCGACTACCGCAGCGATGGCTATAAGAAAGCTGCAGCGGCAGATAAGAAAGCATCGAGCGACGCCAAGCCGTCTGGCAAGGGCGATTCCAAAGGTTCCTCGAAGTCGGATTCGAAACCGAGTGGCGGCTCCAAGAGTTCCGGCGGCGATAAATAGCAATGCCCCACGTTCGTTCGTCCCGTCGATTGACCGCGGATCGCTGTGGTTTGTTGGTCATCGATCTGCAGGCAAAACTGTGCCCGGCGATCAGCGCATCAGAATCGGTCATTCGGCAAACGCGACGATTGATCGAGGCCTCCAACATTCTCGGAGTGCCAGCCGCTGCCACCGTTCAGTATCCCCAGGGTTTAGGGCCACTCGTTGACGGACTGGTCGAGTTCTTTCCGGCACCAGAAGAGAAGTTGGACTTCTCGGCCGCCGTGTGTCGCCGAGCTCTCGATGAATGGTGCGATGCCGGTCGCGACCAAATTGTTATCGTTGGCATCGAAACTCATATTTGTGTTTTGCAAACGGTGTTGGACCTGATCGCGGAGGGGCTGCGCCCTGTCGTGGTCGCCGATGCTGTCTCATCACGCAACCTAGTGGATCACGAAATCGGTTTGCATCGAATGCGTAGCGAAGGTGCCACGATCACGACTGCGGAATCGGTGATGTTCGAGTGGTTGGGAACGGCTGATCGTTCCGAATTCAAATCCGTTAGCAAAATAGTGAAGACCTAGTCGTGCCGAATTCAAAAGAGACTCCCCCGCTGAGTTCGCCGCATCTGATGCACCTGGGAACGATGACGGTCTTCTATGTGCCATCCCACAAGCTGGACGATCCGCGGTTCTATCACGGGACGCAAACCGCGCGCTCTACGATCCACGAGTTCTTGATGCATCGCTATCGGGCTTACACACAAGCACCAACACCGGTCAAAGGTTTTTGGGTCGATCCCGCGCAGGACCTCGTCCATGATGTCATGGAACGCTTTGAAGTCTCATTTGGCGTCGAAGAAGAATTTGATCGCTTGATCGAGTTCTTGGTCGAGCTTTGCGAGCGTTTGCAGGAAGATGCCATCTATGTGACACGTGGCGATGAGAGCTACTTGGTCACTCGCGAACCTCAGTAAGGCAAATCGCGTCATGTGCAGATATTTCGGGAGCATGCGATGTCTCAGGCTGAACAAGAACTGATCAAGGAGATCAGACAACCACGGTCAGGCGTGGAACCCCGCTTGGTCTATGCGGATTGGTTAGAGGAACGCGGTGATCGTCGAGCAGAGTACTTGCGGGCAGAGGTAGCGTTCGCTGGAAGCAACGTGGGTGCCGCGTTCTTGGGTGGATTGGTTGGCGCCAAGAATGCCTTTGACCTTCATCAACAAAAGTTTGTGGAGCTGAACGAACTGCGGTTGGCGATCGACCCAGACTGGGCCGAAGAGATCAGTTCGTTCTTCGACTTTTTGATCTTGAGCTTTGGAAGAAAAAAATTGAGTGCCGTCAAAGTCGTCAAAGCGGTGACCGACGGGTCGTTGATGAGTTGTAAGCTGCTGACGGAGAGTGCGCCAGCGGTGGTTCTCAAGGGCTGGACGTTTCCATCGGTCGCTCCGCTGATGAAGAACTTGATGCAAGCCGACTTCTTAGAGGACGCTTTGTTTAGTGTGCAGGGTACGGACCTGATGGCACACAATCAGCACACTTACTAGACGCCGAGCCTGGCTCGGACGAGCGGGTTCTTCGTTAGCTCGCGTTGGCATCTTGTTTGGGCTGGTCCGGCTCCGAGTTGGTTTTGGAGTTCGGTTGTTTCTGCCAGCGTGTGGGCAGACGCCGTGCGTCGTGTACTTTTCCGTTCTCTGGGATGTCGGAAAATACCGTCGCATGCGGACTCGAACCGATCGTTCGTGAAAGCCAGCGGCCAAGTGGGCTGGCCATCAACGTTGGCAACAGGAAGACAACGCCCATCAACGCGCTTGCCAACAGGCCAAACATGAACAGCGAAAACCGGCTGGTTGGCACAAAGTCGCTAAACCAATACGCCATCAGTGCCGTGCCGCAAACCAGTGTGGTTTGGAACATCGCCCAGCCGCATTGGGCCAGGGCTCCGAAGGCTGCTCGAATTTGGCCCAGCCCACGTGCCCGCCGCGAACCGAATCGGCTAAGCAAGTGCACGGTGTCATCCACCGCAATACCCAGCGCCACACTGGCAGACATCACGGAACCAATATCCAAGGGGATTTCAAGCAGGCCCATCAAGCCAAACAGAGTCACCGTCGGAAACAGATTGGGCGCCATCGCCAGGACTCCGCCGATCACACTGCGAAGCATCAGGATCATCACGATCGCGATGATTCCAAATGCAGTGACGAAGCTGCGAAACAGATCCCGCAGTAAGATCTCCTGGGAGGCTTGCACGATCACGATGCTGCCGGTCAGCGAAACCTTGACTGGGATCTTGTTGTCGCTCAGTTTCTCTTTGACGGCGCTTCGAATGGCAATGATGTCGTCACCAAAATCAGGCCGATCTTGTTGAGGCATCCGAATGCTAACTCGCCAAATTTCGTTTTGATCATCACGAGCAATGAAGCCAAGCCGCCCCAGTGACGATTCGGGATCGCGGATCAGTTTGCGAATGACGCTGCGTGTCGCTGTCGCGGAAAGACTTCGTCGTCGCGGAATCGATGGGACAAACGTGTAGGCCGATAGAGCGCCTTTGACGATCTCTTGGTCCAAGACACACTGTTGGGCTCGCGCTACCGTGACCAAGCGGTCGAGAGGGTCATCTCCCTCTTCCATCAGCGGAAACGTCAGCAGTAACTCACCCGTGACCGTTGGGCCGACGTGCTTCTCGAACCAAGCGTACTGCTGGCGAATGTCACTTTCGGGCAAGAACATGCGGGGTACGTTCACGGTACTCTCGAGTCGGGCCAGCCCGAAAGACAGTCCTACTGCGACTAAAAAGAACGCGAAGATCAGTGGCCAGGGCCGAGCCAGACGGCGCCGCATCCAAGTTCTCGCCCAGCTTCGCAGACCAGTCCGGCTTTCTTCACCAGAACCCTTTGGTTTCCGGCGTGGCTTCGTCAAAATCATGGCACCTGGCATGACCAGGAACAATAAACACAGCGTCAGCACGACACCGAGTGAAGCGACAGCACCAAAGATACGCACGGGTTCCAAGCGGACAAGGACGAGCGAGCACAGTCCGATGACCGTTGTTCCGGTCGCCAAACTGCAGGGCGCGACGCCGGCTTTCATGGCCCGCTTGGCTGCTTCGGCACGCGAGAGTTCGGGGAAGTCGTGGGCCGCATCCAGATAGTAGTTGCTCAGGTGAATTCCCGCCGAGACCGTGAGCACGAACACCAGCGGCGGTAGCACGATCAACACTGCGTTCATCGGCGTGCCCGTGTAATACACGGCCGCCAGCACGAGACCTTCGCCGATCACAGCTACCGCAACGATCGCTGTCGTCATGGGAATCGACCGCAGGCAGATCAAACACAAGATCGCCGCAATCACCGCGGACGGTGGTGAGAACCGTTGAATGGATCGAACGCTCTCCTCGTCCACAGTCGCGCCTTCGAACTGTCCACCAACGACCGCAATCTCAATTGCCTCTCGATCGACAAGCTTGCCAATCAGACCTCGGATTGCAGGAATCAGCATTCGCCGCTTTTTTACCCCGCGTTCGCCGAACGAGATCAGCAGGCAGGTTTGTTGCTCGTCTTCTCCGATCAAGGATCCTTGCAGACGCCGAATGGCAGTGGCCCTGGGCAGGCTGGTTGGCGCCGACGTCAGCCTTTGAAGCGTCTCTGATCCACTGCGAACCCAACGAAGTGGGGTTGGCGAACCACAAGCTTCGCGAATCTCCGCGATCGTCTGGCCAGCCCATTCGGGCAGTTCGGCGAGCGTATCAGCGTCTGAATCGAAGTTGTAGTCGGACTCGCACAGCGGCCGAAGCAGGTCAACGGCTTGCTCAAGCGAAGGTGCGTCCAAGTCGGACTCTTCCCATCCGACCATGATCAGATCGGAAACAGAAAAGTGTTTCGCGAATTCGTTGAATTCAGCTTTCTCGGGCAGCGAATTGGGAACCCAATCTGCCGGGCGATTGAACAGCGAGTTGATCGCTGCGTGCGAATGAACGATCGCCGGGATCGCCAGTAAGACCAGGACAACGATTCCGAGACGCATGCGACGAAGATAACTCGCGTGAAGCGGTTCCTCGTTGTTCATGCGTACTTCCAAAAGAGTTAGAATTCAGCTGACTCGAGCTACCCTGCCAGCCAAAGTGGCCCGATAGATTTTGCGTCCTTGAAAGCAGCTTGATTTCCGTATCGTCGCGAAAATCGAACGAAATTGCCAGTAGTGAATTCCACGAAACTGCTTGAACGTCCCATCGAATGCATGAAAAGAACCGATTGGGAAATCGAGTCGGATTGGTCAAACTATGCGTGAACTGTCGCCCTGAGTATTCCGGCGTTTTCTGAGTGCTTGACTCACAGCCAGAAAGTTGGCCACCCGACAGCTTGTCCCACCACTTGAGATGCGAATTGAATGGTTCAGACTAAACGTACGATCCCGTTGAAACGCAAGTTGTTGTTCAGCGCATTGGTGGTGCTTTTCGTATTTCTGGGCCTGGAGTGTTTACTTCGGCTGACGGGTTTCAACGTCAATCAAAGCGTCGAACGGATGGAGTTCACGTTTCCAATCGACGACTACAATAAAAGTTCGCCCCAGCCGTTCCTGCAACGCGATGACGTCTTGTTTTGGAAACCCCGTGCCGATGTCTTGGGGCACAACTCGATGGGAGTCTATGGGCCTGAGTTTTCGCCCGAGAAGAAGCCTGGCGTGTTTCGGATCGTTTGTCTCGGTGACTCTTGCACTCACTACGGTCCGATTTCTTATCCCGATATGCTGCGAGCGTTTTTGGACAAGCTGGCACCCGGGCAATTCGAGGTGATCAATGCGGGGGTAATCGGGTACACGTCGCATCAAGGTTTGCTGATGTTGGAACACAAAGTGTTGGCTTGGAAACCCGATTTGGTCACCGTGTACTTTGGATGGAATGATCACTGGCTGGCGCGGGGCTTGGAAGACAAACAACAGGCCGCTCCAGAAGTTTCCGGCGTTGCGAGTGCCGTCGGAAGTATCCGATTGGTTCAAGTCGCTGGTTTGCTGACCTCTGGCACTCAAAACCAGGAGGTGCCCAAGATGCGAGTCGAGCAGGCTGACTATCGGAACAATCTTCGTCGCATGATCGAACTTGGACGCGAGCACAGTTTCGAGACTTGGATGCTCACGGCCCCGCATGCGATGGATCGGGGTGTGCCGCCCTACTTAGTGAGTTCCGGTGAGATCCGAAGCGCTAGCGCGCTGATCCCCCTGCACCAACGCTACACAAGCATCGTCCGCGAAGTTGCGCGTGAGGCGAAAGTCTCTTTGGTCGACTTTGAAGCGCAGATGGATTCCATGGATAAATCCAAGCTGTTCATTGAAGACCACATCCATCTTTCGGAAGAAGGCAGGCTGTACGTTGCGCAAGTCTTGTTGCAAAGATTGAAAGAGAGCGGCACGTTGAAGGGCGTCGAACCAACGGCTGCTCCTGCACCCTGAACCCTCGTCAGTCTTGGTCAGCAATCAGTTCGTGACCTTCAACAAGCAGGTATCGCTGGTTAATCGAAACGTCGTTGAAGACTTGCGACTTGCCAGACGGCCAATGCACGTTGATCTCATCAATCGATTGCGATTCGCCCAATCCGATGTGAATGATCGGCTCGTTGCTGCACATGTAGCCATCGCCGCCAATCTGCCAGGCTGTCCACTTTTGCGAACCCGAAACCACTTGAACTTCGGCACCAATCGCGTCACGTTCACTTTGAACTCCGATCAGCGAGAACTGAAGCCAGTTCTGAGCAGCGGATTCGTTTTGTAGGACCGCCATCGGTTGGTCCAGGTGATTGGCCACCAAATCGAGCTTCCCATCGCGATTGAAGTCGATCATGACCAGCGTTCGAGCCAGTTGTTCTCGATTCCAGTAGTCTTTGGCCCCGCTCGTGCGTTGGAGGGCAAACCCGCGAGGTCCACCGTGGAACAATTGGGACGCCATCTTGAAAGGAATGTCCGCATAGCGAGCGTCATAGATGTGACCGTTGAGCACAGCCAAATCGAGCCAACCATCATTGTCGAAGTCACCGGCTTGGGTCCCGAATCCAAGCACATCGGTGCACGGTTTGACGAGGCCGAACTTCGCGGCATCGTCAGTGAAAAATCCGGCGTCGTTCTGCAAGAACAGGTTCAAGGGCTCTTCATGGAAATTGGTGATCACCAGATCCAGCAAGCCATTGCGATCGACGTCGCCCGAGGCGATCCCCATGCACGCTTGGCTGATCCCGTTGGTGCCAATGTTGCAGCCGGCACTGCCAGCGGTTTCCTCGAGCACAAAATGCGAGTCTTGTGAACCACTTCGCCAATAGTGATTGAGATCTCCATCGTTGGAGATGAACACATCGTTGCCGTGCTTTCGATCGAAGTTAGCCACCACCACTCCGAAACCGAAATTGGGCAGTTCGTCCAATGAGTTGGCACCACTCCAGGGAGAGAACGTTCCATCCCCGTTGTTCTTCCGAATGCGATCCAAGGCAGCCCGGAAACGTTGAGGTGTGCAATCGAGTCGCTTGCCCACGCATGGTCGCTCAAAAATCGTTGGGTCGCTCAGATAGTTGACTTCGATGATTTCTGGTAACGAGTCGCCATCCAGGTCCGCGATCGCGACGCTTGACGTCCATTCCCCTTCCCCGCCGATCGATTTCGCGTCTTGTTTGCGAAAGGTGCCATCGCCCTGGTTCAGATACAGAGAATTGAATCCGATGTTTGCGATCAACAGATCGGGAAAACCATCCTGATTGACGTCGCCCGCGGAAACTCCCTGTCCGAAACCGCGGTCATCCGTCACGGTTTCTCTGGAAAGATCAGTAAAGGATTGGTTCGGCAGTTGGCGGAATAACTGGTTGGGTGCCGCGTCGTCGACCTTTTGTGGATCGCCTCCAGATTGAACGAAGTACAGATCCGGCCGTCCATCTAGATCGAAGTCGAGCACCGCGATGCCGCCCCCGTTGGCTTGGTACAGATAAAAGTCTGGACGTTCCATGGAGTAGTCGCTGACAAAACTGGTTTCGATTCCAAGTTGCTTGGCGACATCCCGAAAAACCAACTCAATTCGTTTCGTTTGTTCCTGACTCGGTGGGCTGCTTGCGAGTGCAGTCGTCGCGCCAGTCGATGCTGGCAGCGGGAACTGTTTGAAGTCGAATCCAATCATCGCATTGAGACGGGCCACTTGAATCTGCGCCTCGCTGCCTTTGCTCTCCCAAGCGAGTGTCCGGTCCCGCCATTCATTGATCTCTTTGCTGCGAGCGTTTTGATTGCCCTGCAATTGCAATCCGTGACGAAACCAAGCCAGCGATTCCCAAGGGCGAACCAGAGCCTGGAGCTGCTCGGAAATCCAGAACGCTTGCGCGGGATCAGCTGAACTGCTGATTCGAAAGATCTTGTCAAGCGTTGATAAAGTTTCTCTCGCCCTCAGTGCTTCTTCGCCTCGTCCCAGTCGACCGAGTGATTCAGAGAGAGAGCGTAGTGCATACCGATCCGTTGGGTTTCGTCGGAGGGCTTCTCCGAAGGCGCGAACAGCCTCCTCTTCACGTTGCTGGCTGACCATCCATCCGCCCATCGCCGACCAGTACTCCGGGTGCTCTTGAATGCCAGTTGGCAGGTCCTTTATCCACGAAGTGAACTCATTGCTTGCGCCCGTTTCTGCAAGTAGGCGGCCATGAAAGGCTGCCACAGCAACGTTGTCAGGGAATGACTTGGCGAGCTGCCTGGCAATCTCCAGAGCCTCTTCGGGCTTGGAGTCTGCAGCGAAAACGTATCGCGCTTTGCCAAGATCGAACAAGCTGGCCGAGTCCGTTTGCGTGAGGTCCCCAAAGGATACGAGGTCAAACGGGCTCGCAAGATCCACGAGGCTCAAGAGTTCGTGTCCGCTGATCTGTTGCTCCTTTGCCAACACGAGAACGTGCCGGGAAGCTTCGTATCGCCGACCCTGTGCATTCAGCAGTTGTGCAAGCGTACGATGAACTGTGATGTCGCTTGCATTGATGTTCAGAGCTTGGCGAAGTGCTGTTTCAGCGCCGCTGAAGTCACCACTGCGAAGCCGCCAGTCGAACGCTTGGAGAAGATCTGTGCTCGGATTGGGAACGCTTAACCCCGATATCGTCACGGCAGTATCAGCCGCTTCGCGATACTGCCCGAGCGATGCTTGTGCTTTCGAGATGACGCGCAATGCGGCGACGTCATCAGGTTTGGCGACCAGAATGCTTTGCGCCGACTCGAGTGACTTCTGGAAACGCCCCGCATGGAGGTGTTGCTGGGCAATCTGAATCTTGGAGGTCTTCGGTTTCGCCTGCGGGTCAGAGGTGGTTTCTTGCCGACATCCACAGGCGTGAACGACCGCGAAGAACAACAGAAATCGCAGGGCTTGTTCAGCGCGGTTCATCAGTGCACAGGCAGTCTGCGAGTTCAATTGTCAAAAGGATCAACCCGCGATTCTACCGTGTGCAGGCCCTGTTTACCAAGAAGCCCTGCCAGCCGACTACGAGCTCACCGATTCGATCTCTTCCGAGGGGGCGTTGATCGATTTGATCAGGCCTGCAGCAGCCTCAGCGAGGCTTTCAAGCGTTGGGTCGTCCATGAATTTGCTGATCGGAATGCTGATGTCCAATTTCGTTTCAATCGTATTCTTCAGCTCGATTGCCATCAGTGAGTCCAGTCCCAAAGATCCGAGGGATCGAGCAGGATCGATCGACTCGGGGTCCATTGAAATGATCGTCCCCAGCTGATCGGCAAAGAACAGACCGAGACGCTCGGATCGACCCGCCGAATCCAGTGGAGCAAGCTCTGTCAGCAACACCGCGTCGATGAGTGACGCGCTGTCAATGTCCGCCGCTGCACCATCGAGTTTCAAGGATCGAAGCACCGACGGTGGGAGCGCGGTTGCGCCCAGCATCTTGGAAAAGTTGGCGTCAACAACAACCGAAGCAAGAGGTGCTTCCTTCATCGAAGCATCGATCAGCAGATCGATGGCCCGGTCGAAATCTAGAGGTCGAAGCCCGCGTGAAGCGAGATTGCGAATTCGAATGGGATCGTCCGCCATGCCAGCGCTGGTCCCCGTTGTGGCTGCACCCCATGGTCCCCAGTGCACCACCGAAGCCGGCAAGCCTCGCTTGCGGCGGTCCTGCGCAAAGCCTTCCAAAAATGCGTTTGCAGCAGCGTAATTGCCCTGCCCCGGCGAACCGAAGACCGAAGCAATCGACCCCAGCATCGTGAAGCTCTCGACCGGGTGATCTGCGGTCACCCGATCAAGCGCGATCGCGCCGGCAACTTTCGGGTGCAAAACGCGTTGCAATGAGTCCGCGTTGAGTTCGTGAATCAATCCATCGTCAAGCAAGCCAGCTGCATGGACCACGCCGATGATTCGACTGTGATTCGTGGGAAGGGTTTGGAGGGCTTGGCGCAACGAGCCTTCATCAGCACAGTCTGCTTTCAGGTAGTAGCACTTTGCACCTTGCTCCTCGGCCCACTGACAGAGTTGGTCGATTTCTTCGGTAGCATCGCGGCGTGCGACAAGGGCGATCGCAGTTGCCCCGCGTTGAATCAATCTTCGGGCCACACCACGGGCGATCGCGCCGCTGCCGCCCGTGATCAAGTGAGCGCCGTCTGTATTCGTCGTCGTGATATCTGGCGCAGACTTGGGAGCGCGGACCACGATCTTGCCGACATTTCTGCGAGCAGCCATGAAACGCATGGCGGCTGGGAGTTCGTCCAGGCGGAATGATGTGATCGGTAACGGTTGGTAGACACCGCTGGCGAAATTCTCCGCTACCTCAGCAAACAGTTGGAGAACTTCCTCACCGCGATGGCGGAAAATGCGATCCAGATCAATCGCTGAGTAGCTCAGGTTGTCTTGGAAGGGAAGCAGCCCGAGCGAACGATTCTGGTAGATGTCGGTTTTACCAATCTCCAAAAAGCGTCCATGTGCAGCGAGAAGAGCTAGCGATGCATCGATCCATTCACCGGGCAGCGAATTCAGAACGACATCGACGCCGCGACCGTCGGTCAACTCGCGAATTGCCTCGATAGAACGCACGTTTCGACTGTCGAAAATGTGCTCGGGAGGAACACCCATCGAAGCCAGCAACTGACGTTTCATGGTGCTGCCGGCCGTTGTGAAAACGGTGGCGCCAATCGCTTGAGCGACTTGAATCGCAGCGATGCCGACTCCACCGGCGCCAGCGTGAATCAGGACGGACTCTCCAGCGCGTAGTCTGCCAACGTTACGAAGGGCGTGGTGAGCCGTCATGAACACGACGGGAATGCTGGCTGCCTCTTCGTCATTCAAATTCGCCGGAACGGGGACCAGCAGGTAGTCGCGGGTCGCGTCATCCGATGCGAAGCCATAGGGGACGATGCCCATCACCCGCTGGCCAACACTCAGGTTGTCGACATCGGCACCGATTCCAGACACGGTCCCGCATACTTCGATTCCCATTGGAACCACTTCGTCATTGATCCCCGGGTAGAGGCCAATCGATTTCAAAACATCACTGAAGTTCAGTCCAACCGCAGAAATCTGTAGCGAGACTTCGCCGGACTTCGCCCGCGGTGGCGCAATTCGCTCTACCCATAGGCCTTCGGTGCGGTTCGTGCCATCCAGCCTCACTCGATAGCTTCCTCGCTCGGGGATCCCAATCTCCGCCTTCTCGTCGTGGGCGAACAATCGAGGTCGCGCCGTCAGCCGAGGTTGGTAAAATCTTCCGTCGCGCCATGCGAGTTCAGACTCATTCGTATCGGATTCCGCCCACTCAATGACGCAGGCGGCGGTCGCGGACTGATCGGCAGCAAAGTGCGGGACGTCCAGCAACTGAATGTTCAATGGAGGGTGCTCGACCACCGCGACTCGGGCGAGTCCTGCAACGGCGGCCGCGATCGCACAGCTTGGCTCGTCTCCCTTTACATCAAACGCTCGCTCGGTAACGATCGAGAGTCTGGGAGGCACCTCTGCATGAATCGCAGCCTGAACGGTGTCCAGCAAACTTTGCGTGGCCAGCGTCACGGCGTCTGAATCGAGTTGCGATCCTTCGGAGTTTGGCATGGTCCAAATCCAATGAGGCCTGCCATCCCCCGCATCAGCGATGGGCCCGATTGCCTGTGTCAACTTCTTGCCGCCAAAGTGAAGCGATGGCGAAGAGGAACGCGAGGGTTCGTTTTGCTCGGCGACAACCACCGGCGACCAGGCGACTTGATGTAGCCAGACGCTCGGGTTGTCATCCCGTTTTCGAGTCCGTTGCAGACTCTGCAGTCGAACGCCTTGCAGGTCCGCGACAACCACGTTGTCCGCATCAAGCAACTGAACGTTCGCCACAATTTGTGCAAACGCGTTTTGCCCATCGGTTGGCTCCAAACGCACAACCCGGGCTGCCGTAATGGGGCCGCCCTCGCCCATCAGTAGTCGATCGACTCCCACCGGCAGGAACGTTCGTTCTGAGGTCTGCTTCGGTACGACGGTCGCTATCAGTTGCAACGCTCCATCCAGCAGCGTGGGGTGCAGAAGATACTGCTCGAGTTCGGACTGCAATTGGGAATCGATTCGAAGCGCGGCTTTGGCACGCTTACCATCGCTGTGAATGCGATTCAAAACTTGAAAGAAGGGTCCATAGTCAAGCTTGGAATCTGACATGGCCTGGTACAGGTCGCTCGATTCGATGACCTCGGAATCCGTGATGCTCTCAAGCGGGGTGATGTCGCCTACGCCTTTCATTGCAATCGCACTCGCACAGGTTTGCCATTCCCCATCATCTCCTGTTCCGAGCGCGTCGATTTGCAATCGAATGCGACTTCCACCAGTCGTGTGAACGCTTGTTTGAATAGAAACTGGTGTGCTTGGTTCTAAGAACAGGGCGCGTTCGATTTGAATTTGATCGAGCGTGAAACCAGCTGGCAAGTGCTGATGAGCCGCGGCTCGTAGTGCTTCGATCCAAGCGGCAGCGGGAACCGTGATCGATCCGCTAACGACATGTTCGCCTAAGTAACTGGGGTCCACATCCCGCATCACGGCGTTGTAGACCACGCCACCTTTGGCGAGCGATTGCTGAACGCCTAGGAGGGGATGGACTTGGTGCCCGTGGCTGGTGCTGCTACCAATCGTTGGTGGATGATGCCAAAACCTCTCGCGCTGAAATGGATACGTTGGAAACTTGATTCGCTTGGAGATCGAAAATTGCTCGAGAGCATCCCAGTTGACCGGCGCGCCAACACACCAAGCACTTGCGATGGATTTGATCCAGCCACGGAAGTCATCTTGCTTCGGGTCGAGGGTTGGCACCGAGGCGACTGGTTCGCCGCTGTCGGTTCCCGAGCGCCGAATCATTCCGCATAACTGCGGCGACGGGCCAACTTCAATGGCGAGATCAAGGTTCGCCCGGTTCAGCTCTCCAATCACGTCGGTGAATCGAACGGGCTGCAACAAATGCCGAATCCAATACTCGCGATCAACGGGCGCCTGATGTCGTTTGCCAGTCACCGAGGAAATGAAGGTGATGTGTGACGGGATCGAAACGGATTCGAAAATCGTTTCGAGCTGCTGACGAAGCGGTTCGGTGGCCGCCGCCATCAATGGCGAATGAAACGCGTGTGATACTACCAATTTGCGAGCTGCCAGTTCACTTTTTGCAGCCAACTCAACCACCGTGTCGACTGCCTGTTCCGATCCAGCGATCACCGTGTTGCCGTTGCCATTCATGGTGGCGATGACGGCGGAAGACGAGCAGCGTTGGATCAGCGTGGCAACCTCGTCGGCGGTCGCGAAAATCGCAGCCATCGATCCGCCTTCGGGAAGAGTTCCCATGGTTTTGCCACGGGCCGCTGCAACCAACAACGCCTGGTCAAGCGAAAATGCTCCAGCAGCATAGAGAGCTGCGATCTCGCCAATGCTATGCCCCGCAACAACGTCCGGAACGATTTGCATTTCTTTGAACGTATCGACAATGGCACATTGAACAGCGCAGATAGCTGGTTGCGCCATCGATGTATGATCGATGGAAACCAGAGAGGATCCCTCGAGAACCTTCAACAGCGAGCAACCGATGGCGGGTTTCAAAATTGCGTCACAACGCTGCAACGCCTTTTCGAAAGCGGGCAGCTTCCGTGACAGTCCCGTCGCCATCCCGATGTACTGACTGCCCTGGCCGGTGAACAACATCGCGATCCGGGGGCGTCGTCCGGCGGGTTTGCGTCCTTGGATCAAGGAAGGGAAATCTTGCAACGCATTGCGAAGTTCGGTGTCGGAGTCACCCACCGCGACGGCACGAACAGCAAGACTTGCACGCTGACTTGCGGACGCTGCACAAAGGTCGCGAGCGTTCACATCGCCGAGTTCAAGAACGCTGGTGAGTCGAGTCGCCAGCTCTTCAATGGCGCCCGTGTCACTGGCTGAGAGCGGCAAGCACAGAGTCGGCGGTGGGTCACCTTCGACGGGCGTGTCTGCATCGTCGCTCGGCTTCTCAACGATCAGATGCGTGTTCGTGCCTCCGAATCCAAACGAGTTGATGCCGGCAATGACACGGCCATCGTGACTTGGATCCCAACTCTGCGAGCGATCTGCGATCCGGATTTGATCGCCGCTCAGTCGCACGTTCGTGTTGAGCGAGTGGAAGTTTGCTTGTGCAGGAATCTCGTTGTTCGCGAACATCTGCAAGACTTTGATCAATCCAGCGATTCCAGATGCGGTTTCTGTGTGACCGATGTTGGCTTTCACACTGCCAACTCGGATTGGCGCCAGCTCGCTCTTCCTTGAAGAGAATGTCTTGGCCAGCGACATCAGTTCGATTGGATCACCGAGTGGCGTGCCGGTTCCATGGGCTTCGACATAAGTCACATCATCGACGGTGATCCCTGCCGATTGCATCGCCGATTCGATGCATCGTTGTTGGGATTCTCCATTGGGAGCTGTGATGCCGCTGGTACGGCCGTCTTGATTGACGGCCGTTCCGCGTATGATGCCGAGGACCTTGTCGCCGTCATTCTGAGCGTCGGCGAGGCGTTTCAGGAGTACGAGTCCGCAACCTTCGCCTCGTACGTAGCCATTGGCACCATCGTCAAAGGGTCGGCAATGGCCATCGGGGCTAAGCATTCTGGCTTTGGAGAACGCGATTGTTGTTTCGGGTGACAGGATCAAATTCACGCCGCCAGCGACAGCGGCATTGGATTCGTTGCGCAACAGCGACGTTACCGCGGAATGAATCGCAACCAACGCGGACGAGCACGCGGTGTCGACAATGAACGAAGGCCCGTGGAAATCGAAGATGTAGGAGATCCGTCCAGCAGCGATGCTCAGTGCGTTGCCGGTTCCCATGTGGGCATCGATATGCTCGAAGTAGTCCGGATATCGTGCCGGCACTTTGGAGTAGTCGGTGCCGCCGATTCCGATGAAGACTCCCGTGTTTGAGCCAGCCATCGAATCGATCGGAATGCCAGCGTTCTCGAAAGTTTCCCAAGTCACTTCGAGCAACAGGCGTTGTTGCGGATCCATTCGCGCCGCTTCGCGGGGCGCAATCCCGAAGAATGCAGGATCAAACTCGTCGACGCGATCGATTGCGCCCATCGCATCGACTGACATCTTGCCGAGCGATCGTCCGGTGGGATCAAAGAAGCGTTCTCGTTCCCAACGCTCTGCGGGGATTGGACCGACCGCTTCGCCGCCCCGCTGAATCAGGTCCCAAAACTCATCGAGTGAGTTTGCGCCGGGGAAGCGGCAACCCATGCCGACGATCGCGATCGCAGTTGCATCGCCGCGGTCGCTTTGGTCGGTTGGTTGTGCTGATTCCCTTGGACCAGAGTCGGCTGCGGCACGCAGCGCCAACTTCTTCTTCAGAAGTTCTCTCTGAGCGGGAGAGAGATTCGCTAGTCTTGCCGAAAGTCGTTCGTTCTCGGGTGATTCAGGAACTTCGTTTATCGGCGAGGGCATGGTTGATCTCATCGTCGGAAAGAAGCTCAATCTCGTCGAGCAGATCTGTCAGCTCGGCATCCGATAGATCGGGCTCTTCTTTGGTATTCGTGTCCGCCTTGCCGTCTTTGGGATCGTCGCCAAGCAGCTGTTCGACGATGAAATGACTTAGACGGGCGACGGTGGGATAGTTCCACGCGACGATCGGTGTGAGCTCCACACCCGACCAGTCCTCGATTTCACCGCTCATTTCGACGGCCGTCATCGAATCTAGACCATAGTCGGCAAATGGTTTTTCCAAGCTGACATCCGCCGGCTGCACGCCTGCTCGCGCGATCAGCCATTGGGTCATCCAGGATTCGACTGCGATGGTCATCACTTGTTGATCTTCCGGTGAAGGCTCAGCAGGCAGCTCTGGAAGCGCGATTGGCGATTGCTCGGCACCGGATGAACGATCGTAACGATACTTCGTTTTGATTTCGTCCGCGTCAAAGGACTGACGACAACGGCCTCGCTGCACCTTCCCGCTGCTGGTCAGTGGCACGGTTGCTTGTCGAACAAGCAGGACGTGACGAGGATCGACTTCGTGCACATCGATCACAGCTCGGCGAATGGATCTTACTAACTCCAAGAAACTAGACTCGTCGGCACGGCGAGGAAGCTCGGCGACGATTGCCAACGCTTCACCACGAGCACCTTCAACTGAGAAAGCGGCGCATTGTCCGCCTTCATTGCCGACCGTTTCTCGGACCGTGGTTTCGACGTCTTGGGGAAACAGATTGCGTCCGCGCAGGATAATCACATCTTTGATGCGGCCCGTGATATAGAGCTGACCTTCGTGGGCGAAACCAAGGTCTCCGCTGCGACAATAACCCGTGCGTCCATCAGCAAGCGTTGCGTTGAATCGATCCTGATTCTCTTGGTCACGATTCCAATAGCCACCGGTGATGCTTTCACCACGCAACCAGATTTCGCCAACGGTGCGTTCTTCGACGACTTGCAGTGTTACCGGGTCAACTAAAAGCAGTTCTGTTTCGTGTGCTTGAGTGCCACAGCTGACAAGCTTTTGGTAGGCGTTTCCTTTTCCATCTTCGGAAAGACGCGGCATCCCTTCACCTAGCGATTCACGCTCGACGGTGATCAGTTTTGGCTTTGCAGGACCCTCGCCTCCGGCAGCCAGCAGAGTGGCTTCAGCCAAACCATAGCAGGGGTAGAAAGAGGATTCCGCAAAGCCGCAGCTCGAGAACCTCGCTGCAAAATCGTGAAGTGTGCGAGGCAAAATCGGCTCTGCACCGCTAAACGCGATCCGCCAACGCTTCAAATCCAATCCGCCTGTCTGATCAGGCGAGGTGCGATCGACACAGAGTTGGTAGGCGAAGTTGGGCGCGCCACTGATCACCGCACCGTAGTCGCTGATGTACTGAAGCCACCGCAGTGGACGCTGCAAGAACGAGCGTGGGCTCATCAAGACTGTCCGCCCACCAACATAAAGCGGTTCTAAGATTCCGCCGACCAAACCCATGTCGTGAAAGAATGGCAGCCAGAACACACCACAGTCGGGATTCTCTTCATCGTCCGTCTGCCATTCAATTTGAAAGCCACGCCGAATCGCTTCCAGGTTGGCCATCAAGTTGCGTTGCCGAACCATCACGCCCTTTGGTTCACTCGTACTGCCACTGGTGTACTGCAGAAGAGCGATTGAGTCGGGATCGATTTGCAACGAGTCCGGTGAAATCAACATCGACGGGTCAGCAAGTTCTTCGGGGCTGACGTCGCTGATCACGCGAGGGATCGAGGACGCTGCCTCGCATAATTTTTCAGGATCGATTCCTTCGATCGTTGCGCGGTCTCCCATGATGGCGGCGGGCGCACAGTCACTCGCTGCTGAATCCAAACGGGGGATTTCGCGACCCGCCTTGGGGTAACACGTCGGAACCGGAATCCATCCTGCGATTTGGCAACCGAGAAACCCTGCCAGAAATTCGATGCCCGGTGGATACAACAGAAGCGCTCGTGGAGCATCTTGATCGCATTCGGGAAGCCGCTTTGAAACCGTGCATGCTCGATGCCACAACTCTTGATACGTCCAGGACTCTTCGCTTCGGTCATCTGCCACGAAAGTGACCGCGACTCGATCGGGGTGTCGTGCGGCTCGCCTACCAATCCACTGCGGTAGACCCGCACAGTCATGGGGAGAGAGAAGATCGGACGAACCGGAAAATGGCATGTTCAATTGGGCCTAAGCTAACACGTCGATCAGACTTCCTTGCGATCTGGTTTCCTCGAGTTTTCGCAGAAAAGAAACGCGCAAACTCGGAATTCGAAAAATAGTTGCTGTCGATGGATTCGGCAAATGCCACCACGAGTCGTCTTGACCCCTAGAGTCACCAGTAGTGATGGGCATTGGGGGATGGTGACCGCTAGTACCGCAGAATACGCGTGCGGCGAACAGTCGGCAAAGTACGCAGCGGGGCAGCTGGAACCCGATAATGATTTCGCCGGACTGTATTTCCGTAGAAATGGAATGGGCGATTCGGACGCAATTCAATCGGAGTCGATTTGATTTGCTGCCGGTATTCTCCGCGTGGCACGATCACTGGTGACCAACCGGTCTCTGACGCGGTTGCTGTAGAGTGATTATGTTGAACGAAAAGAACGATAATCGCTAGACAAATCCATTTTCTCATTTTGCACCACTCATGGTAAATTCGCGTAGGAGGTCTTCGTCGTCCGCAAGCATGACGCACGAATGCCGAGGTTCCTACCCGCCTTTTTTAGTGTGGGTCAATAGAAACCTGAAATCCGTGGCCAGCGGCGAGCCTCTATATTAATCCCAGTTCTCATGTCACGTGATTGTCCCTCGATTTGGTTGACCGTAAATACGGCAAAAGGAACCTGAATGAACCATTCTAACCGTCATGAGGACCATACCGAGTCGACGGGTGTGCGCTCGCAAGGAGGTCATCGGGCCCTTGGGGGTAAGTCGAAGGCCGGTGGGATTGCCATTATCGTATTGGCGGTCATCTACTCGCTGGCCGCTCCCAAGCTGAATGCACGCTATGGCTGGAATCTGCCTCAAATCCGGACGGATTCCTCTGGGAATGTCCGATTGGCGGAAAATGCAAAGTCGACAACCAAGCATCCCGCTGCGTCCTCGGTCGAGTCTCCTCGCAGCGACTCCCCCAGCTCACAGGCGAAAGCTAGCGGTGCTTCCCAATCGAAGTCCTCGCCCAAGGCTGCCGAAAAAACGCAGCCCGGTTCTAGCCAGAAGACTCGTGGGCCGCTGGCAGATCGGATGCGGCCGTCCAGTCGCAGCAGTGATGCGCCCGGCGATTCGAAGTCATCGACCCAACCCCAGGCTAGTCCTGCCGATGGCGACCTGCTGTACGGATTGTTGCGTGAAGTCTCCAGCAAACGTTACGTGTCCCCGCAAGGTTTGCTCTACACGCCTGGCAGCGCCGAAGGTCATCGACTCGAGCACCTGCGACGACATACCAAGGATGATCCTGGTCGCCCGGGCAGTCACGGCGTGTTTGATGGTGAGATGGAGGGTGCTTTGAAAACGATCGATCGCGCCTACGAACGCGCTAAAAAGAATCAGCGTACGACCAAACGCGAAGATCGTGGCCGCACGATCTATACCGTCGACATGGGTGGCCGCGTGGGCTACGTCGGCGGCCGTGATGGCAACCGGAAAAGAAAACCGATGGCACGTCGTGTGCAAATCGTGTTGGAAGGCACCCGAGTCATCACTGCCTATCCGAAGTGATCGTTCCGGTGGCCTGTTGTTGAATTCCGAGTCTTGTTTTTACTCTCTTGTTTGAAGAGCCCTGCGAATCGTGAGCCCTAAACATTCAGTTGATTTTTGCCCCATCTGCGGCGGCGGACTTTGCGGCATTCGTATCTGTGGTGTCGACCCAGATGGTTCCGAGGAACGGTTTGCCAAGCTCGGTAACGACGCACCTCACGGCTTTGTGATCTGTGACGAATGCGAGGCGATTTGGTTGGAACCTGATATCACGACGGCCCATCAATATCCGGATGTCGAAGATGCTCGCTGTCCAGTCTGCAGTGATGCTCTATGGGGGAAAGGAAGTCGTTGGGCAGACGTTCGCGATGTTGAAGCACTAGGATGGGAGTTCGCAGTCAATCCAGATTTGGACATGACCACCGACGAAGGCATCGCCTAAGTCTTGATCAAAGCTGGGGTGTTGAGACGCTATCGGTAGACGTCGACCGCTCGCACGATGGCTTGGTCGCCTTTGTAGATCACTTCGTCACCCGGTTTCAGTTGTCGAACCTTTTCCCAGCCTCCGTCCACTGGCCAGAGATCTTTCTGTTCGTCGGGATGCACGATCACGAACCGTCGATTGCTTAAACAAACAAGCAGAGCTTCGCAGTTGTTCACCGAGCTTTCTTCGTAAGAAGGAAGCTCGAATGATGATGGATTGGATGTAGTGTTGCTCATGTATTCATGATCCGAAAACGGCATGACACGTTTGGTCACCATGTCAATCAAGCCCGTAAAATGGCTAGATTGTGTTCCGTCAGGATATCACTCCCTCCAAGTGCAATGTTTTGCTAACCCGCATAAATTTCCCTTCGTCAGTCGATCAACGAGTTCTTCCCGCCGACGTTTTGTCCCGGATCAAGCACGATTGCAGTCGCATCGAAGCCTTTCAGGATCGTTGGGATCGACCTCAGATCGAGCAGTTCGTTGCGGCTGATTACAGTCACGTCTATCAAGTTCTGGATTGGACGCTCGAAACACAAATCGTAACCGGGCGTCGTTTCCTGGAATGGGGTTGTGGGTTCGCAGTGGTCAGTTCATTTGCATCGCGTTTCGACTTGGATGTGATTGGCATCGAAGCCGAACAAGAGTTACTTGTCGAAGGACACAAAACCACTCAGGCTTGGAAGGTCTCCGCCGAATTGATTCAGGGAAACTTCTTGCCACCTGGCTCTGATTCGCTCGCCGATGATCCGACTCTTCCAAGTCTAGGTCACCCAGTGCCCGATGCGTACGAACAACTTGAGTTGGACCTGGATGACTTCGCGATTGTCTATTCTTATCCCTGGCCTGGTGAAGACGACTTTCATGAAGCAGTCTTCGATCGTTACGCAGGCGTCGGTTCGTTGTTGATTTTGTTTTGCGGACCAAACGACATTCGCGTTTGGCGAAAAGTCAGATGACGTTTGATGCTGCGTTGTTGTAGCGTAAACGTTTTGCGTTTCGAATGCTATTTCGAAATCCATTCTTCGAATTGTTTTTTGTCAACGTTGCGCCCGCTCATGATCACGACGATGTCGCCTTCGCCATCGAGTTGAAGTTTCTTGCTTAGCAACGCGGCTGATGTGATCGCGCCTGATGGTTCACTGCGCAGTCCGTGATTCGCGTCCAACCAACGCATTGCGCCGCGAGTTTCTTCGTCGGAAACCGTTGTCGAATGGCAGACGTAACGTTGCAGAATGGGCCAGTTGTGAACGCCGACATCGTACGACAGCAATCCATCGCAAATGCTGTTTGGTTTTTCGATCCGAACACGTTCGCCGGCCGCTAGTGACTGGCGAAAGTCATCGGCTCCATCGGGTTCGACGCCAACGATCTTCGCATTGGGGTAACCGTCTGCGATCGCTAACGCGTGTCCCGCCATCAATCCGCCGCCACTGACTGGGCACACGAAGTGCGAAAGTTGACGTTCCATGCGTTGAAGTTCTTGCACGACCTCTAAACCGCCCACGCCGTTGCCCGTGATCACATGGTTGTCATCATAGGGAGATGCTTGCACCGCATTCTCTTCTTCGGCGATCTCCCGCGTCAGTTGATCGCGGACTCCCGTTTCATGGTCCGTCGCAATGTCGTAAGTGCGAATCTCGGCGCCAAACGATCGGGTGCGATCGAACTTGATTTGCGGTGCACTCTCCGGCATCACGATGATCACTCGCTTGCCATAGCGATGACCGGCGAACGAAAGTCCCGAGGCGAAGTTCCCCGAGGAGTGAGCGGTGATCGGCCGGTCCCCGATTTCGTCGGCGTGGTGGGCCGTCCAGTTCAACGCTCCCATCAGCTTGAATGAGCCTACTGGTGTCCAGCCGTAGTCCTTGATCCAAACGCGGCGGTTGGCCGGCAACCCCAGCGCTTGCTCGAGCGCGTACGAGCGAACCAAGGGCGAAGGGGAAAAGTGCTCGCGGACGATACGCTCGGCGGCGAGAATGTCATCAATGGTGGGGGATTGGGGGGATTTCATCGTGTCTCTCTCACGAAAAAGCACTGGGCTGCTAGCGACTGGTGGACCCGATCTCCACCCTTGTGTTCAATCGGTGAAGGTGGCGAGCTCGTGTTAAGATAGTGTCTATGTCGAATCGAAACCGCAATCTACCGAGACGCCTTGCAAACGACTGGCTGTTCAAAGCCCTCGTGGCCTGCGTTGCGTTTGGCGCCGGACTGGTTTTCATTGAGCCATTGTTGGCAGAGTCACCGCATGCTGACGTCGAGTTCTTTGAGAAGGAGATTCGACCGATCTTGGTCGAACACTGCTATGAATGCCATGCGGGTGAAGAAGCTAGCGGTGGACTGCTGTTGGACTCTCGCGCGGGCTGGATGCGGGGCGGAGACACCGGTGCCGCAATCGTGCCGCAAGATGCAGAGGAGAGTTTGCTGATCGAGGCGGTTCGCTATCGCAATCAAGACTTGCAGATGCCGCCTGACGGGCGATTGTCAGCCGCTGAAATCACGTCCCTGGAGAAATGGGTTTCTTTAGGAGCTCCCGATCCGCGCGATGGAATGATCCAGGCTCACGCACCCACAGGGATGGCAGTCGAGGAAGGGCGCAAGTTCTGGTCGTTCACACCGGTTGGCAACCCAGCGGTTCCTCAGCTGGAAGATCGATCTCGAGTCAACACGCCGATCGATGCGTTCATCATGAAAGGCTTGCAGCAGGCGGGAATTCCGACAGCTCCAGTGGCCGATCGCAGAACCCTGATTCGGCGAGTGACGTTCAACTTGATCGGATTGCCGCCAACGCCAGCCGAGGTTGATCGCTTTCTGAACGATGACTCACCTGATGCGTTTGAGAAAGTGATTGAACGATTGCTGATTTCGCCGCAGTATGGCATCCGCTGGGGCAGACATTGGTTGGATGTCGCACGCTATGCCGATTCGAACGGGTTGGATGAGAATCTGGCTTTCGGCAACGCTTGGCGTTACCGCGATTACGTGATCGACGCGTTCAACCGCGACAAGACGTTCGACCGATTCTTGTTGGAGCAACTCGCCGGCGATCTGCTGCCGGGTGCCAATCGTGAGACCAAGGTTGCGACCGGTTTTCTGTCTCTCGGCGCGAAGGTATTGGCAGAACCGGATCGCGAAAAACTTGAGATGGACATGATCGATGAGCAACTCGACGCGACCGGAAAAGCGTTTCTTGGCATGACGTTTGGTTGCGTTCGCTGTCATGATCACAAGTTCGATCCGATCAAGCAGTCCGACTACTACGCTTTGGCTGCCATCTTCAAAAGTACCAAAACGATGGGGGACTCGAACACCGGTGCGATCAAGCATTGGAATGAGCATGTGTTCGCCGAAGAAGACGAACTGAAGAGCTTTCAAGCGATTGACAAAGAAATTGCGGCCAAGAAGAAGGCTGCGACAGATTTCAAGAACAAGGCACTGACGGCGCTCCGTGAGGATGCACGCAGCAAAGCGGCTCTCTACTTGGCGGCGGCAACGCGTTTTGATGGGACGGCGACCTTGAAGCAAGTCGCGGAAATCGCTGCGCCGATGGAACTGCATCCTCGAATTCTGCATCACTGTCGACTTCATCTTCAGTATCATCAGCAGGACGCTGTGTTTGCTTCCTGGCATGAACTGGGAAGCCAGGCGAAGGATCCCGACGAGCACGCGAGGCTTGTTCAACAGCACTACGAACGCCGATTTGCTGCAGTAGCTGATGCGCTGAAAAGAGAACGGGAGGCGAATCCTAAAGCCGCCAAGATTCCTGACGCAGATTTGGACGCGTTTCGCCTCGCCCTGAACGACAACTCGGGATTCTTGGCCGTTCCGCCCAAGCCAGAGTTCGCTTTCGATTCGGAAACGTTGGCTGGTTATGATCAGCTCATGGAGGCGGCCCGTGTCTTGGAAAGCCGCGCGCCGGATGTGCCTGCCGCCATGGGAGTCGAAGACGGGACAGTCCATGCGAGCCTGCCGATTCATATCCGCGGCAGCCATCGCAACTTCGGGGAACCCGTCAAGCGAGAGTTCCCGATCGTGATGCGATCTTCCACGGTGCGTCCAATCTTTCCGGCTCAGCAGAGTGGGCGATTGGAACTTGCTCGATGGATGGCCAGCACGCAGCATCCTCTGACCGCGCGTGTGTACGTCAATCGTGTATGGCGATGGCATTTCGGCACAGGATTGGTCACGTCGACAGAGAACTTTGGTGTGTTGGGCGATCGTCCATCGCATCCTGAACTCTTGGATTGGTTGGCACGCTGGTTCATGCAGTCGGGTTGGTCGACGAAAGAACTGCATCGTTTGATTCTGACATCGAGTGTCTATCAGATGGCGTCGCAACATCCGCAGGAAGCTTTGGCAGCGACAGTCGATCCAGAGAATCGGTTGCGGTGGAAGTTTGATATGCAGCGATTGGAATCCGAGCAGTTGCGTGACGCGATTTTGTTTGCCTCGGGTCGTCTCGATCAATCGATCGGCGGCAAGATGGTACCGCTTCGTAATCGACAGTTCGTGTTCAACCACACTTCGGTTGACCACACCAAGTACGACAGCCTGCGACGCGCAGCCTACTTGCCCGTGATTCGCAACAATCTATACACATTGTTCGCGCAGTTTGACTTTCCCGATCCGACCATGCCAACGGGAGATCGAAAAACGACGACTGTCGCTCCGCAGGCTTTGTTGCTGATGAACGCTCCATTGGTGATCGAGTCGTCGGATGCATTGGCACGAGGACTGTTGCGTGTTTCGACGAGCAATGCCTCCCGCGTGGAAACTGCCTACGTGCGAGTTTTGGGGAGATCGCCTTCGCAGTTGGAGGTCAACCGCGCGCTTGACTTCGTCGATGATACCGTCCGCGAGGGGCGAACGAACGCTACCGATTTGGATCCTGAGACCGTGCAACGAGCCTGGGCCCTGTTCTGCCAGAGTTTGTTCGCCAGCAACGAATTCATGTACCTGAGGTAAGCGATGTTGCATTCTGAATTGCAATCACGGCGGATGCTTTTGAAGTCATCCGCGATCGGTTTTGGGAACCTCGCGTTCGCTTCCCTTCTACAAAGCGAGGCGTTGGCCGCACAACCGTTGGCAGCTCGCGAGCCGCACTTTCCAGCTCGCGCCAAACGAATCGTGTTTCTGTTCATGAAGGGTGGCCCCTCTCATGTCGATACTTTTGACCCCAAGCCACTGTTGGATCGCGATCACGGAAAGCCGCTCCCGTTCGATTTGCCTCGCGTGACGTTCGCCAAGCAGACCAACCTCTTGAAGTCTCCCTGGAAGTTCAAGAGGTACGGACAGAGCGGATTGCCGGTCAGTGATCTGTTTCCCCATGTCGCCAAGCAGATCGATGATCTTTGTATTCTGCGTTCCGTTCACGGGACGAATCCAGCCCACGGAGGTGCGCTGCTGAAAATGCATACTGGCAGTGACCAGTTCGTGCGGCCCAGTCTCGGTTCTTGGGTGACGTATGGGCTGGGGACGGAGAATGAGAACCTGCCCGCGTTTGTGACCATTTGTCCGACGCTGGCGCACGGTGGTGTGAACAATTGGGGTGCCGCTTTTTTGCCCGCTCACTGCCAGGGGACTCCGATTGGGAACGCATCGCTCGCCGCCAGCCAAGTCAAGGTCAAACACATTCGCAACCCAGAGATTGAATCGGAAACACAGCGACGCCAATTGAATCTGATTCGCGCGATGAACCAGGATCATTTGGGGCAGATTGGTGACAGCCAGGCGCTGGAAGGACGACTGAATTCGTTTGAGCTCGCTTTTCGGATGCAATCGGTGATGCCCGAAGTTCAGAATCTTGGGCAAGAGACAGAGTCGACACATCGGCAGTATGGAATCGATGATCCAGTGACAGAGGACTTCGGTCGGCAGTGTTTGATGGCTCGCCGCTTCCTGGAACGCGGAGTGCGCTTCGTGCAGGTGACTCACAGCGACAGTGAAGTTCAATGGGACCAACACAGCAATCTTTATCAGGGGCATACGAAGAATGCGGCGGAAGTTGATAAGCCAATCGCAGGATTTCTAGCGGACCTAAAATCGCGTGGATTGCTAAAAGACACTCTGGTGCTTTGGGGTGGCGAATTCGGGCGAACTCCGACAGCACAGGGCAACAACGGTCGCGATCACAACCCGCATGGTTTCACAATGTGGATGGCTGGTGCTGGCGTAAAAGCTGGATACGCCTACGGCGCGACGGACGATTACGGCTACTATGCTGCCGAGAACAAGATGCACGTTCACGATCTTCACGCAACGATCTTGCATCTATTGGGAATGGACCATGAGCGGCTGACGTATCGCTATGCGGGCCGAGACTTTCGTCTGACGGATGTGGCAGGCAATGTTGCAAAAGGCATTCTGGCCTGATCTGCCACGCGGATCACGGGGTCAGGCGACTCGATTGGAAGGCCCTCCAGTTTTGCCTGGCCTGTCTGAACCGAGCATAAAGTTTTGGCCCAGGCAGCCCCGCAAACGCGCCAATCGAGGCGCCAGATGATCCGATCAGCAAGGAAGGGATTGTCAGCGCGCTGTGCTCGAACATCCAAGTATCGAAAACTGTCAGACCCATCCAAACGATAGATGTCGACGGCTAGCCCGAGATCGGTAGCCTTGCGTCCAATCGAGAGGCCGCGATGTCCGCAGCGATGGCATCGAGAGACGACTCGACTTCTCTGTCGAAGTCTATCTCATGCGAATCGACGACATTCCTATCCCTTGCATTGCCACCTACGTGAAAACTCGCGACGGGCGATCTCTCCTGCGAGGGAGGTGTTGAGGTCCCGTCGATGGGTTCCGCTTGGTCGACCACAGTCGGATCCAATCGCAGTTGTTCGCCTTCTGCACTGGTTTTGGCAAGCTGGTTGATGACTGCCAGAGCGTCCAATGCGGTCAGCCGATAGTCTGCATTGGTATCGAGATGCAATAGCGAGGCGTCGGCTGGACCGATCCAGATTGAATTTTGAGTCGTCTCGTTTTGTTTGATGCGATTGAGAATCACCAGCGCGTCCAATGCGGAAACGGCTAGATCGTTGTTGGCATCCAGCGGGTTGTTCGGATTGGTGTTCGTGGTTGGGAGTCGCCTTACGCTGGGATCAAGATTGACGTGCATCACGTTCGAAGCGTCTTGGAGATCGGGAAGACCAATCGAATGTCCATACTCATGAATCAGCGTGGTCAATAGATCGATGTTTCCTGACTGGCTGGGGTCGAGATTCGGATCGTCAAACCAACCGTTGCCGGCAGCATTGATGTCAACGAGAATTCGTCCGTCGTCGTGGCGGCCGATGGCATCCCCCGGCAGGTCGCGAATTTCAACCGCGGTTGAACGCATCGTCGCGAGGTCTTCCGCCGATACGCCGGCGGCTTGCCAATGGGAAACCGCGATTGGCAACAAGGCAGCGAGCGTCGCATTCGTCAACGCGCTCTCTTGCTCAGGGTTCGTGACCACGGTCGCTCGGAGCATTTGTGCCGTCGCATCGAGTGCGAAGGTGTTGCTCTTCTGCGATCCAGGTTGGATCTCGAAAGCTTGAGCGATGACCGTTTGATTGAGATCGGCGGCCGTCGCCTCGAACTCAGCGACTGCGACTCCGTTGATGTCGGCGATCGCAATTGCCACCACCGTCGCATCCGAGAGATCGACCGTGGTGTCGTAGTTCTCGAAAGTCAGATTGCCTCGATTGCTGCCGATCACGAATGCGGAGAATGAGCCCGGCGAAGCGCAGGTGAATGTCAGGCGATTCATACCAACTTGAAGCGGACCGCCACTCAAGCAGGTGCCAAGATCGATCACTGACTGATCGTCTTCGCCGGCGATGCCATTGTCTGGAGTCGAATCGGGGTCATCTTGATCCGAGGCGAGAATTTCGGCGGTGTTGGAAACCGTGTCACTGGTGTCGACCGTTGCAGTGATCGTCAGTATCGCGATCGCGCCACTGTTCAAGCTGCCTACCGACCAAATTCCGTCCAGATCATCGTACGTTCCTTGGGAAACCGTGGAACGCTCGAAGATGAGGCTGTCGACAAGAAAATCCGTGACCTCCACATTGGTTGCACGATCGGGACCGTCGTTGGAGACGGTGATTGTGAAAGTTACTTCTTCCCCTAGCGTTGGATTTGCATTGTTAACGGACTGCGCGATTGAAAGATCGGCGACTTGCGGTGGCGGCATGCCAATGGTCAATGGATGATCTTCTACCTCGCCGTCACTCGCTTCCCCACGTGGAGTCAGATTGCCGGTTGTGCTGATGCGGGCTCTTAGGAACGTCGTTCCCGACATCGCATTGGCAGGCAAAGTTCCCGTGAGTGTCGTGGTCGAAGGCCCAGCAGGAACGGTGAGGTTAGCTAGAACCTGTTCGCCCACGTCGTCCCAGTCGCCGTCAATATTTAGGTCAACCCAGACACTCAGGATCGCGCCGTCGCTACCGCCGTCATGAGCGATCACTAAGCTGCCGAGCGATTCACCGGGTGTCAGCAGCACGCTGGTCAGTCCGTCTTCATCGTTCACGCTGGCTTGATCGTCTCCGCTTGCCGCCGCGTTGGTTGTGCCATCGGGTTCGGCGTCCGGCATCAAGTTGCCAAGTCGGGGGCCGTCGGACGTGACCAGATGTCGGGCGCCATCAGCAGCAAGGGTGGTCGGATATTGCCGCAGGATACCGGCGACATTGATCGACTCTGGTGCGTCTCCGAAGTCAGACGTGGCAGCGACTTGGCCGACTTCCACGGCACCCATGTCGGTCCCGTCACCAGCGTTGATGACCTCAGCGTCATCAATCGTCCGCAAGAATGCAGACCCACGTTGATCCGCAGTCAAAGCGATTGGATTCGAGCCCTGGTCGATAGCCGGACTGTCAGTCATCAAGACATGTGTTTGTGTCAAACCGCCGTTGTCAGCCAGCGAACCCAGGAGAGGATCTTGGCCGACAAGGTTGTTGTTCGCCGCGTTCGCAACGGCGTGACCGCCCTCGGTTTGAATCAGGCTGAAAGTTGCCGCGATGTCAGCACCGGAGAGATCGGGGCCCTCACCTCCTGCCGAGTTGCCTGCCACGATTGAACTTCTCAACGTGGCTGTGGTGCCAGTCGAATCTTCGATAGCGATCCCACCGCCGTTTCCGCTGCTTGCCGTGTTGAAGGCGATGGTGCTGTTATTGAAGGTGGCACTGGCACGTGAATTCCCTTCCGCCGCTTCATGGACGCCGCCACCTGCTGCGGACGCAATGTTTCCTGAAACCGTGCTGCCAGTCAGTGTCAAGTTTGCGGCACTGGATTCAGAGTAGTAGTACACACTTCGATTGCTGATGCCGGCGCCCGTTTGGGCAGTGTTCCCTGAAATTGTGCTTTGTGAAATCGTTGTGCTGGCCGAACCGTCAAACGAACGATTGTTGATGCCTCCGCCTGCTGTCGCTTGATTCCCCGAAATCGTACTGTCGATGATTTCTAAGACAGCTGGGTCGTAGTTGGAATAGTTGGCGATTCCACCGCCGCGAGTGGTCGTTGTTGGTGCACCGTTGCCCGAAATCGAACTGCGTTCAACGCGCAGTGATCCGTTGTAGTTTGCCACGCCAGCGCCGATGTTGCTGACGTTGCCAGTGATCACACTGTCCGCGACGGTTAAAGTGTCTTCATTGCGGATTCCGCCGCCGGCACCTTCCACGGGATCATCTTCGTCCTCGATGAACCCTCCTCGAACGGTGATACCGTTGATGACGACGTTACCGCGAACGACGTCGATCGCGCGGTCGATTCCAGCCGCATCGATGATCGTTTCGCTCGCACCAGCGCCCTGAAGAATCACGTCGCTGGTGATATCCAGATCGCCGGTGATGCTTTGTTGTTCGCCCTGGCCCGTCAATGTCAGAGTGTAGGTTCCCACCGGAATGTTGATTCGATCTGGCTCGCCGGAGTTCGCCAACGCGTTGGCCTCTTGAATGGCGGCTCTCAAAGTACAGGCACCACCGGCCGCGATCTCACAGACTCCGTCACCAGGATCGAGATCGGTGCCGTCATCAGTGCTGTTGACGATCAACGTAGCGAGCAATCGTCGTGACTCCAGGTTCTCCATTCGCAATCGTCTGCGTCGACGTCGGCTGGAGTTTGGAGCGGAGTTTGGCATTGGGATTCAGTGGCACGATTGGGTTGGTTGTCTGTTTCATGGTAATCGCCAATTCCCTGAACCGATTCCAGACCCTGGTTGGATGAAGTCTTCGGCGGAATCGTTACCGTGAAACAGCGACGATTTTCGGATTAGTCCACGTATGCCGGAAATGCCGCCGACATCAGACAGCTATTGCGTGGGGGCACTGCAGATTGCTACGACCAAAAGCAAGCTGCCTCGGTCGCTGCGAGAATTCCAATGCATGGGTTCTCGGAGCTGGCGCGGCCCAAAGAACAGTTCATCCCTTCATTTTGGAAACTCGTTGCCAGAATCATCCGCTAGCTCCATGGTCGCAGGTCAACTGCTGTCGAAAAAGACGCTTTGCGTTTTAGGGATGCTTGCGCTGATGTGCTTCCTGATCTCCAATTCATCGCAGGCTCAAACGACCGGGGAATTGCTTGACGAGGTGGTCGAATACGACCGAGATGCGCCAGTCTTTCATGAGCACGCTGAAAGCGGTCGCGCGCCATGCGTCAACTGTGACGCATATCAACCTCGCTGGCTGATTCATGTTGGCACGCTGTCGATGAACCGTGTAACGGACGAGTCACAGCCTCTGATACAGAAGACGGCCAACCTGTCCCAACAGATCAACGCCGAGGACTTTGATTTTGATTGGCAAATTGGGTTGGACGTTTCGCTGATGCGGAAGGCCTGGGACGATAGTGCGCTCGAGCTGAGGTATCTCGACTTGGGAGAACTGAACGCGAATGCATCGCTGGTAAGTGCGGCAGGACAGGCCAGGTTCAATGCAGTGCTGCCTGTCTTCGCACCCAACGTCGGACGCATCGATTCAAGCTACGACAGTGCTCTCTATTCACTTGAAGCGAACTATCACTATCCACTCTACGATCGTGCCCTTGTTTCGGCTGGGTTGCGATACTTCTCTTTCGATGATGATCTGCGCGCTCGCTTGGATGCGGCGCCCCAAACCTTTCTTTATGAAGACGCCACAGAGAACGATCTTTACGGGGGGCAACTTGGTTTGACGGCCATACCCTGGCAACCGTTCTGTGGCAGCCCGCTGTGGAATAGCTTTTTGCTGTCAGCCTTTGGCAAAGTCGGGGTCTACGGAAATGCCGGATCCCACCGAAGCTTTATCGATACTGGTGTGACACGGTTGGCGATCAACGAATCATTCAACAGCGTGTCGTTCGCCGGAGAATTTGGCGCGACGGGGCGGATGCAGATTGGCGACGGATTAGCTTTCATCGCCGGGTACAATCTGTTGTGGTTGGAGCACGTTGCGATTGCCAGCGAGCAGCTTGCCGCGAGCGACTACTTCTCCGGAACCGGGCACCAAGAGCGCGGCAGCGCCCTCCTTCACGGTGTCAGTCTAGCGATCGAACTGCAGCGTTAGCGTTGCATGCGAGTCTGGGAATCACGCGACGGGGTACTTGATCTCGTTCTTCTTCATTTTGCGCGACAACTCCGTGGACAGATCAATGTCCAGCGAATTGGCGATCGAGAGCACGTAGGCCAAGCAATCGGCGACTTCATCGCAGATCGCCTCACGCTGTTCTGGGTCTCGGACGACAGTTTCTGCCTCCTCGAACGTCAGCCACTGGAAGTGTTCCATCAGCTCTGACGTTTCGATCGCCAGCGACATGGCAAGGTTCTTGGGGTTGTGGAAGGGTTCCCATTTTCGCTCACGGACAAAGTCGCGTAGCAACTGTCTTAGCTCGTCTACCGTCGTTTCCTGATCACTCATGCTGTTATCGATTGTCGTTGGTTGGCGTGTAGCTGGTAGGTCGCTCTGGATGGACAAGGCCACCTTCGAGCTGGGGACTCTGTTTAGATTTTCATCTTAAGCCACATCGCTTTTAGTTTCTTGCCATGTAAGTCGGCAGCGCGCCAATTGGCCAACTTATGGAATCGATTCAAGAAGGGAATCTTCTGGACCTCGGGGGGAACCGCTGCCCAGACTTCCTTCAGTTGTTGTGCAACTTCGCCATAGGATCCACCGGTGCTTAGGTTCTCAAGGATGATCACGATGTGCTGATAGATCAGTTGATAGGTGCCCGGTAGATTGCCGGCGTCGACCATGCCAACGGCGTCTACACATGATTCTAGATCGCCATGAACCAGTTCGTAGAACGCAGCCAGAGTCAGCTGCAAGCCCGTCGATGCGTCCGGTGGCAGATTGGTCAGAGCAAACCGAATCGTCTCCATGGCATCATCAGGACGCTTCAAATTCCAATTGGCCAAGATGTGGGTGAACGCAATGTTGGACGTCAGTTCGGGGCGTTCTTGCCATTGGCCCATCCAATCCAAAGTCTTCTGAAACAGCTCGGCGGAGTTGTACGCATCGCCAACGGCCTCCCACAGATCTGTTTCGGAATGCAGTTGCTGGCGATGTTGATCGATGAACTTGTGCATCCGAGGTAGCTCGCCACCGGTTGCCATTTCTTCGAGGAACTTCTTGATGCCTTCTTTCCATAGCTCGGGGCGATCTTCCAATTGTGGCAGTCGGCTCTGCATCGTATCCCAGTGCCCCAGTGTTGCGCCTAGATTCATATAGACATAGGCGACGCCGGGCTGGGCCTGCTCTTCGTTCAAGAGCCGATCGATGATCGGCATCACTTTTGCGCCCCAGTCGGCCATGAACAGAGACTCGACCGCGTTGTCGATGGCACCTGAATCATCGGCTGGCGTCACGGCTAGCTCGTCCAAGATCGCGAAAGCGGCTTTCTGGTCACCACGAAGCGACTCAATACGCAGCTTCTCTGACAGTACCCAGGCAGGAGGAATGTGTGGGGAGGCCAAGTCAATGGTCGCCAACGCGTCGTCGTATTCCTCATCCGCAATTTGCAAATCCACCAATCGACTGGATGCGAAAGAGTAGGCAGGTGAGAGTTGAACGGCTTGTAGGAAATTCTTCTTCGCGGCCTTCGCATTGTTGCGTCGCAACTCGGCATCACCTAAATAACCCCATGAAACAGGGTTCTGTGGTGCCAGCCGTGTCATCTCATTGGCCGCCTTGTAGTACTTGCTGGTGTTCTCCAAAAACTCATACCACTCGGCCAACCGGTGCCACGCCCAGAAGTAGTCCTGGTCTTGTTGGACGACCTTTTCCATGAGTCCCACCGCAGTTTCCATATTGCCACGCTCGCCCTCGATCCAAGCAGCGCGAGACTTCAGCTCGATCGGCAGCTTGCCTGCGAAAACCGCGGGTTGGGCAGCAGCAACGGCCTCATCAAATTTGCCAGCTCTCGCGAGTTGGTATGACTTCTGGTTGTGACCCTCTGGGTTCATCGGGTTCAACTCGATTGCTTTGTCCAATACTTGCACCGCCTGATCGATTTGCTCGCGTTCCCCCAATGACTCCGCGTACAGCAACCAGCTTCGGTAGTCTTTGGGGCGTGTCTCGGTCAGCTGGCGAGTGATGTCGACAACCACCTCGTCCTGTTTCATCTCGGCTGCCCAGCCTCGCAGCGCATTCCAGGCCCATTCGTATCCGGGCTGCATCTTCACGACCTTGGTGAGACAGTCGATCGCTTCTTGTTTCTGTCCTTGGTCCCACATCAGACTGGCTAAGAAACCGTGATTACGAACATCACGAGGTTCGCTGATGATCACTCGTTCGATCTCGGCCCGAGCCTTGTCGAGGTCTCCTTTCTTTTCATAGGCTTCCGACAGCAAACGCGCTGATTCGCCCCAGTTCGGATTGATCTCCTTGGCTTGACTGAGCGATTGGATTTCTCCGTCGATGTCGCCGCAAGCCGCGTGGGCCATCGCTCGGTCCATCCACATTCGCGGTAGCAGAGGAAACCGATCGGTTGCTTTCTCTGCATGCTCGATCGCCTCTTCATGGCGTTGCATGTCACTGAGCTGACGGATCATGGCTGACCAACCGTGCCACAAGTCAGGTCGTTCGTCCAAAGCCTCTTGCAATTTTTCCAGCAGGACTTTCGATTCCAGAGTCTGCGCGGCGCTCTCTCGGTACGACAGCAATCCGTCACCAAAGTTGACTTGATTTTGCAGTTCTGTGTAAACGAACGCCAACTCTTTTTCGCGTTCGACCTTTGTCTCGCAGCAATCCATCAGGCCTGCCACTGCGAACTCGTAGTCCACCCCAAGTTTCAGCGAATTGCGAAAATGTTGCTTGGCCACGTCATTGTTGGCTCGTGCTCGCTCGACGCGTCCTCGCACAAAATTGACAGCCGGGTGTGTGGGGTCGATCGCATTGGCGTCATCGGCCAGGGCACTCGCTTGGTCAAACTCACGATCTTTCAATTTCGCGAAGGCGAGTTCTCGTAGCGCCCACGCGTCGTTGGGATTGAGTCTGATGAACTCGCGTAGTTGAGGTTGGAATTCATCGGATTCCTCGCCCCGCAACCACTCAATCAACAGCATCCGCAATGCGTAGGAATGGGGGAATCTGTCAACGTAAGTGTTCAGGTGGGCGATGGCTGCCTCGGGGCCCTCGGTATCGGCTAGCAGTTCAGCGGCACATCGATGAGCATTGGAGTCCAAGGGTTCTGCTTCGATGATTTTCAGCCACTGTTGAAGCGGTTCACGACGCTCGCCACGGTAAGTTGATGCGAGCGCATTGGCACGCAGCCAGTCCGTTTGATGAACTTTGTTCTCCGCTTTCTTGAGCAGTTTCTCGGCTTGATCCAGCTTGCCATATCTGCCGCAAAAATCAGCCGCGTAAAGCATGAAGTCGCCATCATCGCTCCGCATCTTGTAGCCACGGTCCAAGACCTTGAATGCATCCGAGGTGCGATCCAATTGCTCGAGTGCCCAACAGAGCGTTCGCGTCGAGTGACTCGATTGCTTGCCAAAACGGTTGAAGCGATCGTTCAGGAACTGTAGTGCCTGATCCGTTTGGCCCTTCACGCGCGCCGCGCAAAAGTATGATTTTGCCTGGACTTCGTTCTTGTCGTTGATGCAAGCCGCGAAACGATACAGCTGAATCGCCTCGTCTTGCCTCTGTTGATCCAGAAGGATCCCTGCCAATAGGTCGTAGGCGGCGGTGTCGTGAGGACGGTACCGAATTCCTCGCCGCAAATAGTACGTTGCATTCTCGTGTTCGCGCGCATCATTAACCAGCTCTGACGCGTATCGGGCCCACAGCATTGGATCACAATCGTGTTTTGCGATCTGAGCTTGCAAGAGTGCGACACGTTCCTCGCGTCGGCCAAGTTCGTGCAGGCAGGCCATCTTCGAGACCAGAGTATTGACGTCGTCGGGATACTTTTTCAGCATCGCCTCGGCAATCAGTAACAGCTCATTGATGTTTGCGTCGTAGTTTGCCAGGTTTCCACGTGCGCGGAGGGTCAACCGGTGGTCGTCGTTCAGTGATTTCATCTGCTCGACGACCTTCTCGGCATCCTCTCGCTTGTGAGCTTCCAGCGCGATGTCGACCTGAAAGAACAGGTCATAGAACTTGGCTTCCGGAAACTCGATGCCGTCTAGTAGCTCCGCTTTCTCTTGCGGAACCATCGCCATTCCACGAGGTCCTGATGCCAGGTAGTGCTTCAACATTTCTTCGACTTGGAACTCGTTGAAGTGACGTTCTCCTGGATCGCGGATGATCAATGAATGGCGGTGGCTGTCGTAGCCAATCACTGCTTGTAAATGTGCGTTCCCCGGATCAACGGTTGTCAGGGTGAATGGAATGCCGCGGTCAATCAGCGTCGTGGCGACTTCCATCGTGACACGAAATTCACGCGTCACGTATCCAGCAGAATTGGCCCAGCGACGCTCGCTATGCGCCGGTGTTCCGTCAAAGCAAATCTCCTCCACCACATCGAGATGTTCGGCAGGCATGCCCCAGAAGGTACTGATTGCCGAGAGGGTTGCAGG
>JBGCGI010000066.1:0-45171 GCA_045110715.1 Rubripirellula sp. | reverse complement strand
GCTAAAGCAAGAGTCGGACTGCTCAAGGGAGCCGCTGATCACGGGCGACGCGAACACCTCTTCGGTGAAGAAGCTAGGCCGCCGTGTGAGGGATCTGTTTTTGCGACCTCGCCCGGTTTGCACTCAAGAACAGGGCTTGTTGCAAATCCTCGATTGCGAATGGCTTGGCAATCAACGGAGGCAGCTCTTCCTCTGGAATGTCTTTGAGGGACGAGTGGTTGTCTGCAAAGCCGCTGCAAAAGACGACCGGCTGGTCATGCCACTCTGATCGGATTTCACGGAGCGTCTCAACACCCGACATCTCTGGCATCGCCAAATCCAGGATCACCACATCGAAGGGGCCATCCGTTACCAGTTTCCGCAAAGCCTCCACACCGTTGGCAGCGGAACTGACCGTGTGTCCCTGTTTCTGCAATAGTGAAACAGCCGTCTCCCGGACAATCTGCTCATCGTCAACGACTAAGAGCTTGAGCGACGCGTAACTGGTCGACGGAGACGGCAACTGCGGAAGACAGAGCTTCGGCTGAGCATCCTTGCATCTTGGCAGTAGGATGCGGAATTCCGTGCCGTGCTCAAGACTCGACTCACATTCAATCAATCCGCCATGCTGATCAATGACACCTTGAGCGACCGACAATCCAAGCCCAGTCCCATCGCCCACGTCCTTGGTCGTGAAGAATGGCTCGAAGACTTTCCTGAGCGTTTCCTTTGGTATGCCGGGGCCGTCGTCGTGAACAGTGAACAGAACCGCGTCCTCCATTTTCGCATGCGTGCCTTGGCGGACACTGACTTGGACCACGCCACCGTCTTCCTGGACCGCATCAAGTGAATTCAAACAAAGGTTCATCAATGCTTGCTGCATTCGACTGGGGTCGACTCGCACCGCCAGATCAGCTGGGTCGAACCATGTTCGCAAGTCTATACTTGCGGAACACGAGTGTCGCAACAAGCTGACAACGTCATGCACCAATTGGTTGGCCGAGACAACCTGTTGCTCGAGTCGAGATTTCCGCGCGTAACCCAGAAGCTGCTGGGTAAGATCGGCTGCGCGATCGACCGCGACGTTCGCGACGCTCACGTAGGTGTCTGACTGCTGTGAACCTTCGTGTTCGATCATCGCCAAGCTCGATCGAATGACGGTCAAGAAGTTATTGAAGTCGTGCGCGACACCGCCTGACAAATGCCCAATTGCCTCCATCTTCTGTGCCTGCCGCAGTTCCTGTTCCAATCGACGTCGCTTCGTAATGTCGCTCAGCATCCACAGTCTTCCGTGGCAAACGCCGTCGCGGGTCTCGATCAAATTCGTGTAGACGCGAATGAAACCAAGTCCGTTCTTCTTTTCCAGTTCCGCGGTCTCGTACTTGGAAACGCCGTTTTTCGCACGATCGAGCATGCCTTGAAGCAGTTCTGGCTTTTCGAACGAATCTTGAAACCTCGTCGAGACAGTCGTGATTGGGGCACCCTCGGGGGGCTGGAATCCGAAGATTTCCTCGAAGCGATGATTCGAATGGCGGATGATCCCGTCAGCGTCAGTTACAAGCACCGCTTCTCGCGTCGCTTCAAAGGCGGTTCGCATTTGTGTGGTGGTCGCGATCAAGCTGGAAGTCTGAGACGCAACGGTTCGACGCAGTAGGTGGTTCCAGATTGCTCCGGCGCAGAACAAGAAGAGGATGGCCACAATCCCCACACTCACTTGTTGGACTGATAACGCGACTGACGTTGGCACAACCTTCACGTCGTCAGGCGAAGCGACAAGAAGACTGAAGAGCGGAGATTTTGAATTCGAACTCGAAGGAGCATCTTCATTTAGCTTCGCCAGAGGCAGTCCAGTGACCGTTACTGTTGCGTTGGAGTAGAGCGCAACGAGGCCACTTCCTTTTTCCTTGTCGTAGGGAATGACAACTTTGACATCCGTCTCATTGACGCGAATTCGAAGCTGATAAGCATGGTCAAGGATTCCAACCCGTTCTACCGTTCCTCGAATGCAAACGCGTGGAGAGACTTCCGCTTGGTTTGCAAGCTCCGCTTCGTTGCAGGCAACGGCGGCAGGCAATGGTTTTTGTCCTTGAACGTGGATCACTTTGCTGTCCAGGCAAACGACATTGCGAAAGTTCGTATCCCAACTCTCACCCACGATTTCAGCGCGGTCCGTTGGTGCAATGTCGCTCGCCGACGCAGTACGCACACAGTACCGCTTTCCACCGGCGAGGACAGCGATTTTGTCTACGCGATTGGAGAACAGGACCGTGGCATCCCGAATGTGGACGACCTTCTTGCAGGTGGTGAGCGAGAACGACTGAGCTGGGTTGGTGGCAAGTTTGGAGTCTGATTCGATCGGACGCATTTGATCGCGCCGCATCAAGAGCAACTTGTGCAGCGGTAATTGACCGCCATCGTGGGAGGTTCGGTTCACAGCCCCTTCCGCACGTACGTTTTGACCGATGGAATCAATGGCATCTTCCAATGAGGTTTTCTTGAAAAGCCAGATATCAACAGGATGAGCACCTTGGGTCGCACGATACCGAGTATTGAAGTGGACCAGCAGCACTTCGCCGATCGTCGCATCCACCCAACCGAGCCGATTGAGGGGAGTACCAGCTTGTCCAGGGCTCGTATTCCCCGGGACGGATTCGATGCTTCCTTTTAGATCAACGATCTCCATCGAGTCAGCGTTGACGATCTTTTCGTGGGGCCTCGTTCTGCCTTTGATGCGCACTCGCACGCCCGGATGAAGACCCGCCATCCGAAGGTTCTCTGTTTGTGGTAAGCGAACCGTGACTGGCAAATCCTGGTCTTGGAACAGTGACATTCTGCGAAATTCGTTTGCAAAGACAAGCGTGACCCGCAAGTCAACCGAAAAGCCCTTCTCCGGATATGCCCACTGCAGTGACTTGAGTTCTTTGATCGAAGTAATGATGCGAGGCGGCAACTCCGCTTCCAGGTTGTCGTTCGCTTCGCAGTCTTGGCGATCAAAAATGCAAGCGACGATGACGACCATCAAGGCAAGATAGATCTGTCGCATGCGGGCACCTGGGAGCTGAACTGTTTGTTGCGTGGTGACGATTGACTCGCTGCCCATGCTATGTGCTGGGCCGAAAATAGGCGGCGTCGCTAGTAAGTGAATCGTGCGGCAGAACCTCGGTCCAAGCGACGTTTAGGCTCGAGCCTCAAGCACGAATCGAACAAGTTGAGCAACGGAATCGACGTCTAGTTTGCGAGTCAGATTACTGCGATGTGCCTCCACCGTTTTGACCGACACCGAAAGCTCTTCCGCAATCTGCTTGTTCAGCTTTCCCGTAATGACCAGTTCAAGCACTTGGCTCTCGCGCGGGGTCAATCGGTTCATGCGATCTGTAATCAGTCGTTTCTTTTCCGAACGCTCATGACGGACTGTGTCGCGTGCGATCGCTCGACGAACGCTGGCCACGAAGCTCTCCGTGGAGAGCGGTTTTTGTAGAAAATCCACTGCCCCCCGCCGCATTGCCGAAACCGCATCGGGTACTCGTCCGAAACCCGTGATGACGATGAACGGTTGCTCCCAGCCTAGCTCACGAGCCTTTTCTATCAGTTCGATCCCCGACATTTCAGGGAGTCGAAGATCGACCACCAAACAGCCGACTCCGCTTGGTGGATCGAGTTTCAGAAGCTCACTTGGCTTGCCAAACGAACGGGTCTCAATGTCCAAACCAGATAGCATCCATCCAAGTGAGTCGAGTACTTGGACATCGTCTTCAATCAGATAAACGTAAGGGCAAGGAGATAAATTGTTCTGACTCGGTTCTGAAACGCTCAAAGTGGACACGAAGCAAGATGGGTTTTGTGAGTTGAGTTTCGTAAGAGCCGCCACTCTATGTTAACACTCATCCTTTAGAGCGTCTCTCATCCAGTGGGCGATTCCCGGGCAACTCAGTTGTTTCGCAGTCCGCTGGCTTTTATCGAGGCGTTCGATCTACCGGATGGCTCGCGCCATTCCACTAGATTGCAGCTGACCATCTTCGAAAACGGAGTTGTCCTGTGGGCGATTCGACGCAGCGAAACGGACCGGGAATGCTTGCCCCGTGCATTCTCGGAATGGAATCGGCATCAAAATTTTGCCGGCAATCCTGACCCAACGACTGAGAGCACCTCAGACGCTAGCAATGCGAGACAGATTCAGCCGAGAACACCCGCCCCTCGTGATCTCCGATGTTTTGGAATCGATCAATGAATCGTTCCTTGCCTCGCAATGCCCTGCTACTGTCGAAGGATGAAAATATTGCGGAATCCCGTGACGCGAACCATTGGTATTAACCCTTGGTTTGGCAGATAAGTTGTAATAACCGGTGAAATCTCGGCTACTTGGCAACTGCCCAGGCCGGTGGGCAGAAATGTCGCCGCAACTGGTGCCCTTACGCTCTTTCAAACGGGCTACTTCAGGGTTCGTTGGAAGAACGCGTCGGCGGTTTGGATCATCTCGTCAAACCAGATTTGTTTGACGGTGAAAGGATGCGGCGCATCCTTGATGACCGTGAGCCCTACCTCGATATCCAGTTCTTTCATCTTCTCGCGAAAGGCCTCCGCACGCGTACTGGGGTCATCCTTCTCACCGGTGATCAACCAGCAGGGTGGGTCGGATTTATCGAGGTGCACCAGCGGTGAGGCGAGGCGATAGGTTTCCGGCACCTGCTTGAGCGAGCCACCGAGGAACTTTCGCCAAATCACGCCGCGATCGGGCGACGCCGAGATGTCTCGAGTTCGCTGGGAGAGAAGGTCCGTCTGCGCGCCCATTGGCACGACGGCTTGGATCGCGCTGCTGAATTTCGAATTGCCCCCGCTGCCTTCCAATTCACGGACGCCACCCGATGTCGCAAGCAAGGCCGCTAAGTGACCTCCGGCAGAATGTCCAATCGCGCCAATCGTGTCGCTGTCGATCCCCAAGTCCTTCGCGTTGGCTCGCAAATACCGAACGGCTGCTTTGCAATCTTGAATGTGCGCAGGGAAGGTGGCTTCGCCGCTCAACCGATACGAAATCGACGCCGTAACGAAGCCCCTCGCCGCAAGTTCTTGAGCGACCTTGCGATGATTGATCTTGCTGCCCTTTTGCCAGCCGCCACCATGGATGCAGACGATCGCAGGCAGCTCGCCCCAAGCATCTTTGGGCCGATAGAGATCCATCTTTAAGGTGCGGTCACCATAGCGAGCGTACGTCACGTCGAGACTCTCATCCAATCGATCCAATGTCGCTGCAGAGATCACCGTCTTCCCATCGGCGCGAGGACCTGCGGGGGCTTCGCCCGCAGGGCGTGCGTCAAGTCGCATCTCCTTCTGAAACATGACTGCCATGCCACGCAACTTGCGGACGATCTCTTGATGACGGACGAGCTTTGATTCGCCTGGATCGTTGGCGAGGTCGTACAACTGAAGACTCGGGTTCAAAACCAACTTCCAGTTCTTCCATCTGACTGCGGATAATGCGCCCTGACTGCCGTGATAAAAGAACGCGTCGTTGTATTCGCTGCGTTTGACGATCGGCGCCCATTCGCCAGCAGGATCCCATCGGCGGCGAAGCGGTACGGTCGCATTCAGTGACTTCTTCATCCCGGGGGCAGGCACAAACTTGCTTTCCCCTTTCAACAGTGGACTGATGTCTCGTCCATCAATCACGCGGCCTTGTGGGACTTCGATTCCAGCGAAAGTCGCCAGCGTCGGATACCAGTCCATCGCGCGAACCACCGCGGAGGTCGCTTTCCCAGACTGCAGTCCGAGTCCGGGCCCCCACGCGATCGCGGGAACACGAATGCCGCCTTCGTAGGTCGACAGCTTACGTCCGCGAATCTTTTGATCCGGTGTACGTCCTGGTCCACGACCATTGTCCGAGGCATAGATCACGATCGTGTTGTCATCGATGCCCTGCTCTTTCAGCGAATCAAAGACCCGGCCAACGTTGTGATCCAATTCGGCAATCGCATCGCCGTACTCGCCCCAGTCCGAGCTTCCCTGGAATGCTTCACTGACGCCCAGTGGATTGTGCAGCATCGTATGTGGCATATACAAAAAGAACGGACTCTGCTTGTTCTTCTCGATAAATTCGATCGCTTCGTCCGTATAGAGCCTGGTCAGCTCTGCGGGGTCTGCCGGACGTTTAACCACTTCGCCGTTACGCATCAACGGCACACCGCCTTTGTCCTCGAAGTAAACAACTTCCACCGGATCAAGGTTGTGCAGCAGTCCGAAGTAATGATCGAAACCTTGATTGCGAGGCAAGAACGGTTCGTGGAATCCAAGGTGCCACTTACCGATGCATGCCGTCGCGTAGCCGTTGTCTTTGAACAACTCGCCGATCGTCAACTCGTCTGAGTGAATGCCGGATTGCGAGTCTGCGCGATGGACCCAAATGTGATTGCCAACGCGCCGAGGGTAACAGCCGGTCAGCAGGCCAGCACGCGAAGGGCTACAGATCGGAGCAGCCGCGTAGTAGTCAGTGAATCGAGTGCCCTGTTCTGCCATCGCATCAATTCGCGGCGTCTTGACCTCTGTCGCACCATAACAACCAAGATCGTAGTACCCCTGATCGTCCACGAAGATGAACACGATGTTGGGCGGATTCTCTGCCGCGTCGCACGCTTGTCCGAGCCCCGCAAGCAGATAGACCGCGAACAAAAAACAAGCAGCAAATGAATCGGGCAGGACTCGGGTTTTCATGCGAAAGCCATGGAAAGCGTGTTTCAAAGAGGCAGCGGCAAACAAACGCCTGCGTCATGGTAATGCCAGCACGACTCACAAGCGAGTGAAGGAAAGATGTCCGCGATCGGAGGCCACCTAAGGCGACCGGGTTCCTGTCGCCTTCGTTTGCATGGAACCGGGCAAGGCCCGAGGGCTCACACCCGGCGGCTAACGCGTGCGTTCCACTGCCGTGAACGGACTACTTTCGGCGAGTGGCTTCCAACACATTCTTGGTCATCTGTTGAACTCGCGGGTCCGGTCCGTGCGGCCGACTGTAGTGTGACCACGGCAGGATGTGCCCTGGCGGTGACGAAAGCCCCTGGCTCCAGAAAATCGTTGATGCGTTGAAGGCAAAATTGTCCTTTGGACCTTCGAACACAACCGCTTCATACTGACCTTTGCGGCGACCACCGGACCAAACCGAACCAGCAGCGACGACCTCCATTCCAGGCAAATCCGCGTCGGGTTCGCCATGATGCTCCCAGCCAACCAGTCCTGGAATACTCTCCCCTGTTTTCATTCCCGTTCCTGTGAACAGCCAATGCTGGTCGTTCGCGCAGGTCCAGTCGCCTCCGCCATTGAAGGGCACAACGCTGCGCACTCCCATGATCCTGCGTTCATCGGGCCCCGTCGATTTCGTTCCCGCGAATAGCGATGCATAAGAGTCCAGTTCATCGCGTCTCAGTTCTCCATAGCAACCGGCGCGCGAGATCACTCGATTCGCTTGGCCGGCCGAAGAAGCTTGAAACGGCGCATCGATGAAAACGGAATTCCCGCACAGCCAAATCAGATCCGTGCCGCTTTGAAAGGCAGACTCGACGGCGCGAAACTGTCGCTGGTCCCAATACTCATCGTGGCCCACACTGATAAAAGCGCCACAACGCTGGATGAACTTGGGATCGCATGAATCGAGGTTGGATCCATAGGTCACGTCGTAGCCATGCTGTTCCAACCAATGGCACAACGGGTACTCCCACAGCAAGAACTCACCGGAGCCAATCGACAACGGATGCTCAAAGATCTGTGTGTACATCCCATAGGGGCGATCGAAGCTAACCGCGACGTCTGGAGCATGCGCACCACGCGGATCGGTATACAACGACTCGTTGACGGGCCAACGGTTGTACGCCTGCCAAGTGTTGTCGCTGCACTGAAACAGAAAGTCCGCCGAGCGATCGTCCCTGACGATAAAGATCACATAGCTCTGCCAATACGGTTCGTCCTTCGAGTCCGGCACGGTTGTCAACTTACCAAGGTAGACTCCGCTGAGCCAATCGTCGGCGATGGTCAACTCGACCGACGGTTCCCACCGGCACTGGCGAAGCCGTCCTGGTGCGGGGCCGATCTCTGGCAGGGGCTGAACCGTTCCCTGCAGTGGCCCGAAGTGAGCCTTGTGGCAGGCACCATCACCGTCATAGAAGCCCATTCGATAGACGTCTAACTCAAAACGTCGCGCAGGATCCGTGCTGACAAAGATCTGGAGTTTGTCGCCAGCCGCAACCGATTGTTGCGAGCAGTAGCCTTCGATCAACGCGCTTCGATACTTGTTTCGATTGGGCCACGCGCGAGTGAGTTGCCAGTCGCGTGTTCCCTGTTTCGCATTCTCTTGTGCGATCGCCCTGCGTTTGCTTGACTCTTGCGGTGCGCCGTGAGCAACCGAAGCAAGCGTGCCTGCGGCAACGGCCGACTTCAGTAGCCGACGTCGATCGATGCGATGGGATGAATCGTCAGGCATATCATTGCTCCAGTTCTGCCTCAGGCAATCGAATCACCGCGGCGGCAAGGATCGCGAATCCGATCGTCGCGGGAGCTCGCATGCGAATGTTGCTCCAGTAGAACGCATGAACTGCGGACAATGTCAGAAACAGTGTTAAGATCGGCCACCATTTTGTCGCAAATACGTCGCGTCCCAATTTCCAAGTCCCGATCGCCGCGGCAACGAACAAGGCGAGATAGAACGTCGCGATTGGGATGGTGATCCACCAGCTGCGACCTTCGGTTCGATGAGGAAGCGGACTCCAGAGTCGGCCGACTCGCACTAAGCAGGACCAAAAGAACGTGCCAGGATCACGGCGCATGGTGGCTCGAGCAGCCTCGTAGGACACGCGGTCATCTTGCGATTCGGTAATCTCAGCCGGGATTTCCCCTGGAGTCTGCCACTTGGTTTGCCAGAACGTTTCCGTGGTCGGATCGCCATCATAGCGATGCGAGTAGGCCAAGAAAAAGGAATCCGTATCCCAAATCGATCCAGACTTTCCGTTCTTCAGGTAGTCGTAGAACATTGGGTTGTTGCCTAGCAACAGCGTGTAGCCTCCATGGGACGTGGCCCAAACGGGATGACCGATCACGCGTGAATTGCGATAGGCCCAGAAACCAACGGCACTCAGCAACACTGCGCCAACCACCGCAGCACGACCAAGTCTGACGAGCATGTTGGCGCGCAGGTAGGGCTGCGCGATCGCAGTGCTCACGCAAAGTAGGGCGCCCCAGACCAAGAATGTCGGCCGGCAGAGATAAGCCATCGCTAGCAGCCCGCCCAAGACGAACGCCGTTTCGAACTGGCTCGATCGTTCGGAATGGCGGACCCACCACCAAATGACCAAACCGGCCAACGCCGTTGCCAGCGTCTCAGTCATCGTCTCACGCGATTGCTGAAGCAAGACCGGATCGACGAGTACCAGACCGGCTGCAAGAATACTGCCGCGATGACGGCGGACCTCACCTAGCAGACGGCGACTTGACCGGTAGGTACAAAGCACCGTGACTGTACCCAGCAGGGTATGCAGGGCAGCGATGCCATGGGGCAAGTACTTTCCTAGCCCTACCATCCAGGAAAGCAGATAAGGATAGAGTGGTGGTCGATAAGCCGTTGGATTTGGACTGCCATCCCCACTCGTGATTCCAAACACACCAGTCTGAGCCAGCGTTTTGGCGATCGCTAGGTAGGCATCGGCGTCTTGGGAATAATGATCCAAACTGCTAAAGCAAACCGCGCCGCGAACGAGCAGAGCCGCCAGCAGAATTCCGTATCCGACTTTCAGACTTGCCTGGCCAGGTGAATCAATCGTCTTCAAAACCATTCCCGAAACGAACCCAAATACAAACTGGACCTGGCACTTCGCCAGCGTTCCAACGTATTGAACACCATGGATGAAAGCGAATCAATTTCGGACACCGATGATCCCAACCGCACGTCGACACCCCCGTTCGATCGGTTCGCAGCAGTCTTTGCTACCTGGATCGTTCGGTTGCGATGGCCGTTGCTGATCGTCGGTCTTCTGATTCTCGCTATCGCTTACCCTGCATCACAACGGCTAGATTTTAATCGTAGCATCAGCACGATGTTCAAGCCGTCAGACCCAACCTTTATCGCATACAAAGAACTACAAGATTCCTTTGGTGGCAATTCGGTTGTGATCCTTGTCTACCAGGATTCGGAACTCGCGACACGGGGGGGGCTGGAGCGAAACGACGCGATCGCCGAAAGCGTGAACAACATCGCAGGCGTCAGCGGTGTGCTTTCACCGGCAAAGTTGGATCGGGCGATCAAACGTGTGCAACCGCTGAGCATGTTTTCAAGTGCGCCAGCGTTGTTCTCCCAAGGCGACCCGGTCGCAGAAGGATTCGACCAGCTATTTGCAGGCTACACGCATTCGTCGAATCATCAGCGGGCGGCGATTGTTGCCATTCTTAGCGACGGGCACCCACAAAGCACCTTGATCGAACTCCGTCAGCTAGCCGCAGATTTGCCGAACCAATTTGGCAACCGTGAACCAGGTCAGCCTGTCATCGGCGAAACCGTTTTGGTGGGTGAGCCCGTTTTGGTGCATGACGGCTTCGCGTTGATCGAACGTGATGGTGCACGGTTAGCGATTTGGACCGTTGCGCTGCTGTCGCTGGTCGTGATCGTATCGCTTGCAGATCTACGATTCGCCTGCTTGATGGCGGTGTTGATCTTCTGGTCAGTCATCGTCACGCGAGCGAGCATGGTATGGCTGGGAATTGAACTGTCGATCGTGTCTTCGATTCTGACCGCGATTGTGACGGTCGTTGCGGTAGCCGCCACGCTGCACCTTGGCGTCCGCACGCGGATCGCCCGCGCTCGCGGCAAGACGCTGGTGGAATCGGCCGTCGTCGCACTGACCATGTTGGCGGCGCCTATTTTTTGGACCTGCGCGACCGACGCAGCAGGGTTTGCCGCATTGAACGCCTCGCGAATTCTTCCGATTCGACAATTCGGAATGATGATTGCCTTTGCCTCGATCGCGGTTTTCCTTGCCGTTGCCTTCTTCGCCCCCTGCGTGATGACAGCCGACGTCCCGATCGGCGCGAGTTCTGCTAGATGGCGAGTGACTCTGATGCGCTGGCAGCAATCCTTCGCGCGTCGCCTCCGGCGTTTTTGTTTGCGGCTGGCGAGTTCGGCGATTCATTACCGAAATGGTTGCCTCGCGATCGCGATGATCGCAGTCGTGATCGCCTTCATTGGCGTCCGGCGAGCTGAAACGGAAACCAGTTTTCTAAACAACTTTCGGCCAGACAGTTCGATCGTTCGCGCCTACAAACAAGTCGAATTGCATTTCGGAGGGGCTGGCGTCTGGGATGTGGTGATCGACGCCCCCAGTGAGCTGACCGGCGATTTCTTGGATCAAGTTCGTCGCTTGCAGGCCGAACTCAGGGGCATCGAGATCGATGGTGAAAAGCTAACGAAGGTGTTGAGTTTGGCGGACGCGGAGCAATTGGCGGGACAAGCAGCGCTTTCAAGCTTGGCATCTCCTGCTTCGCGGCTGTCTTTCATGTCACTGACCATGCCAACGTTTTACAAAGCGTTGATCACCGATGGAAAAGATGGCAACCGCAAGTTTCGAATCATGCTACGCAGTCGGGAAGACATTCCGTCGGAACAGAAAGATGCCCTGATCACAGAAGTCCGTCAAACCGTTGCCGAGCATCTCGGTTCAGAGACTTGGAAGCAAGCGACCGGTGAAGTCGGGCAAGGAAAGGTCTCCGGCTACTATGTCTTGATGTCCCAGCTCGTTCGCCAGCTGGTAGCCGACCAATGGCGATGCTTTGCGGCTTCGGGCGTGTTGGTCTTGATGCTTTTGATCCTAGCGACGCGGAGCATCAAGCTGGCGACGGTCGCCCTGCTTCCGAACCTATTGCCAGCCTTCTTGGTTCTAGCTGTCGTTGGATTGACGGGGCGCAAGATCAATATGGGAGCGGCCATGATTGCGGCAGTCAGCATTGGACTGTCCATCGATGGTTCCGTGCATTTTCTAGCGGGATACTCTCGAACCAAACGTCGAGGGCATTCGCCTCAAAGAGCAGCGGTGCGGGCGGCGGGCAGCATTGGCGTACCTGTATTCTTGGCCACCGTTGCTTTGATCGTAGGCTTTGGAGTGTTGGCAACCAGCGAATTCATTCCAACTGCGACGTTCGGAATCCTCGTTGCGGCAACCATGGCACTCGGAACCATCGTGAACTTAACGTTGTTGCCTGCAATCGTTTGTTGGGTAGATCGATAGCCCAGCGATTGTTTGCGGCTGCGTCTCTCGTGAGTCGATACGTGCTTGACGTTAACTTAGGCAGCGCTGCCAACACAATTCCGTAGTGCTAGCACTCAATTAACTGACAAAAAAACTCGGACCACTTGTGCAGAATCGGTCGATTCCAATTCTGAATTCGCATGTTCTTGCACCGGCTTTTTCGGGTGAGACGTTGCGTTTTCCCGCTCGCTTTTTTGTCAAGCCAGATTTGCAAAACGAGTCGTTTACAAAAACTTTGAATCGCCCCTGAATCCGCCTTGACCGCAAGAAACATCAGCCCCTATCCTCCGCCTCGTTGTGATTGATCGAGAGGTCATTCACAACACATCTGAATGAGATGCGGTTTCGCACTGGTAGTCTTTCTTTATCGTTGGACTGCTGCGAACGCAGTGTCTGTTCATTTCGCATGGATGTGAAATGGCAGCGTTGTCATCGATTTCAGATGCGTTCGACGAGACGAGCATGGATGCGACACCTCATCGAACTCCAAACCACCGGCTCCCGGAAAATGAAGCGCGTCGTCCTCCGCCCCCCTAGGACAACGTACTTTCCGGGAGCTTTTTTTATGCGCCGACAGAAGTTGCCATGGAGTCCTAGCTCACGCGTCCGCCTGAGTGGCTCACAGGTTCGCGTCAGTGGCTCATTCGTCCGCCTGAACGCCGTCAGCAGCGTCCTCGGGCGGCTGGCGAACGAATCGATAGCCCGCGTCACGAATCGTTAGCAAGTGAATTGGCTCGGTCGTGTCGACTTCGATGATTTTTCGCAAGCGGGCGATGAATTGGTCCACCGCACGTGTCTGTAGATTGCCGGACAAATCCCAAACCTCAGTCAGCAGCTCGTTTCGGCTGATCACTCGACCTTCGTTCTCGACGAAGTACTTCAGCAGCTTCAGTTCTTTCGGGGTCATCCTGACGGGCTTGCTGTCCACGGTCACTTCGTGAGTCTCAAAGTTCACGCGAACGAGTCCAAACTCCGTCTGCATGACGCTTTCACGAATGCGTTTGGGCGCAGCGACTGCCGTTTTGCCGCGATTGGCTTGCAACAAGTTCTTGATGCGGCTGAGGAGCTCGTCCAACTCGAACGGTTTGTTCATGTACTGGCTGGCGCCGACATCGAAACCTCGCGTGCGGTCCTCCGCCAACGTTCGAGCGGACAGCATCAACACCGGGATTGTTGACCCGGCGTCCCGAATCGTTTCACAGACGGTGTAACCGCTCATGCCGGGCAACATCAGATCCAACACGATCAAATCAATGGACGGCGTTCCCGAATCGATCAGAGTGAGCGCCGTTGGGCCGTCCTCGACCAGCGTGACGCGATAGTTTTCGGCTTCCAGGTTGTACTTGATCCCCACGCCGAGATGCTTTTCGTCTTCTACGACAAGGATGTGGGGGCGCATTGAAAATCACAACGGGAAAGGAGAGCGTTCGCCCCCAATTCTAGCCGATCGACGGCAAACGCAAGTCGTCGTAAATTCGCAAGGGTCCCGCTAAGTTTTGCGTTCCGCACGACGGGTCTGCACAAAAGAGACCACACAGATCGTCACAAAAATGATGCACAGCGCCGACATCACGGCAATCACGCGAAAACCGAATCGGTTGACCGGAGCGCCTTGCAGCATCGCACTGAGACAGACCAGCACCCGAATGCTGCCAGCCAACGCGCCCAGCATCGCGACTGCGGCAGCAGCATGCATCGCATGCTTGCGTCGATGCGGATTCAGTGAAACAACACCACAAAACAGCAACGGGATGCCCAGCATCATCGGAATGAACTGGACCGGCATCTTCTGTGGAGAGCCGATCATGGCTGCAGCGGTCAACCCGCACAACAACAGCCCGAAGATGATTCCGACTCGTGCCATGAAGCTGCGTTGGGGGTGGGAGGGGCGAAAGAAGACGGAGAGATTAGCGGTGGCCAGGGACTGAGACTAGTGCTCTGGGCCAACGAAAGAGTCGGATGGATCACTTGAGCCAATGCCCGCGAGGCAACGGGGAATATACGATGTTTTCTGGGTGCCTGAGACGCTCGCATGTCGCGGCTCACAAGGACGACGCCACGTTCGTGGCTAGGATTCCATTTTGAGCACAGGCAGTCGCCCCCGCGTGTCAATTTGTTCGCGGATTGACTCAGGTGTCCTATCCGCAGGCACGGGCCGATCCTGGGGGGCCAAGGTCGGAGCCCGAAATCGGCTTCCTTGTCGCGACCCGCGTGTTTTGAATTCGTTTTCGATTGAAAGACGTAGCTTCGATTTTTCCAAGCACCACTTGGGCTCAATCAGATAGTTCGGTGGTGCGTCTCCGCTGATTCTTTCCACGACCACGGTTGGTGGAATACGCTCGAGGAAATCGACTGCGGTCTGCACGTAATCCTCACGGTCCATCATTTTGACCGCCCCACTTTCCACTTGCTCTCCCAGTGGCGTGCCGCGAACGGCATACAGATTGTGAAGCTTGACTGCATCGAAACCCAATCGTCCAATTTCTTCGGCAGTCTCCATCATCATCTCATAGGACTCACCAGGAATCCCCAGGATCACGTGGGCGCAGATTTCGAAACCGCGATCGCGACTGCGGTCAATCGCGTTGATCATGTCAGCATGCGTGTGGGCGCGATTCATCCAATCCAAACTCGCGTCGTGAATCGTTTGCATCCCATATTCAAGGGACACGTAGTGCTGGGCTGAAAGACGCTCGATCAGCGAAAGCACAGACTCCGGGACACAGTCCGGACGGGTCCCGATTGCCAGACCAACGATCCGGTTGGCTGGATCCTCTTTCATGTCGGCGGCGTCTAAGACTTGCTCGGCAGAAAGTGCCAGCTCAAAGACCTCGGCCAATTGTTCGACTGGCGCGTAGGTGTTGGTCGCTGGTTGAAAGTAGGCGATGAAGCCAGCTACTTTGCTGTATCGCTTGCGAACGGAAACGATCCCGGATTGCAATTGTTCGCGAACTTGTTTCAGCCGGACTCGTCGACTGGGGCTGAACGAGCGGTTGTCGCAGAAGTTGCAACCGCCTTTGGTGACGGCACCGTCGACGTTGGGGCAGGTGAATCCAGCATCAATGCTGACACGTTGGATCCGACCACCAAAACGGCGGTTTAGGTAAGCCCCGAAGGCATTCATTACCAGATCTTCGTCGATCCATGCGAGACGACCGTCAACATCCGGCTCAAAATGGGGTTTTGAAGGCACGTAAACAGTTGCCAAAAAGTGGATTGAAGCGAAAATAGTCCCAGAAGCGGCGATTACCCGTTAACCTAGTGCTTATTCAACCTCTGGGGAACTCAGTGTATTCCTTTCTGGTACTCGCCCATACCGAACGAATTTCCAAGCCGAGATGAAGCCGTGGCCGACGACGAAAACAAGATCGAGTACGCAGGACCGTATGGACAACTGACGCCGACCGGTGGTGGCGATCCAATCCCGCTGATGAAAAAGCGTCTGTTGATCGGACGACGCGGAGAAGCCGACATCCAATTGAAGTTCAGCAACGTGTCGACGCAGCATTGCCGTCTGTCGCTGGAGTACGGCTATTGGTTCGTACGCGATTTGAATAGTCGCAACGGTACGAAAGTCGACAAACGGACAGTGGTTCGCAAGCGGATTGATCCAGGTAGCACCCTCTTGATCGCCCGGCACGAATACGTCGTGGAGTATGATCCGCAGTCGCTCGGTGCTTATGGGCCGCCGCCCGCCGATGACGATTTCATGGACGAACTGATGCGCAGCTCGTTGATGGATCGAGCCGGATTGAGTAACCGTAAGGGCAAGGACCCCAAGTCGGGCTCCGAGAATACAAGGTTTAAGATCGACGAATGATCCAACGAACACGAATGAATCGTTTCCAAGCCATCGTTCTCCTTCTCGTCTTGCTTTGCTGTTGGCCGATCGCTGCTGTCAGGGCAGACGATGCCGCCAAGCGACGCCCCAACATTATCTTTCTGTTGGCTGACGATCAGTGCACGTACTCCATGGGCTGCTACGGCACGCCGGGTGTGAAGACACCCAACATGGACCAACTCGCTCGCGACGGAATGGTGTTCGACAACCACTACGACACCACCGCGATCTGCATGGCCAGCCGCGCCAATATCATGACCGGGATGTACGAGTACAAAACGGGATGCAATTTCGAGCACGGTGCTTTGCTGTTGGATCATTGGCAGAAATCGTATCCAACCATGCTTCGTGACTCAGGTTACCAAACCGCGTTTGCTGGCAAGTTTGGTTTTGAAGTGACCAATCAGCCAGGGAAGAAGGGAAAACTCCCTGTCGAAGACTTTGACCTCTGGGGAGGCGGTCGAGGGCAAACTTCTTATGTCACCCAACGCAATGAATCGATGGCAAAGTATGCCGAGGAGTACCCTCATTCGACGCTTTCCTACGGAGCGTTCGGACGCAACTTTGTCGAATCGGCTTCTCAATCCGACAAGCCGTTTTGTCTTTCCATCAGTTTCAAAGCGCCCCATCATCCGACCACGCCGGATCCGCGATTTGATTCCGTTTACAAAGACAAGAAATTCACCAAGCCCAACAACTACGGTCGCGAGTACGGTGAGCATTTTTCGAAACAGAGTCGAGGCGGAAGACAGTTCGAGCGATTCCATAGCTGGAACTACAGTGACAAGTACGATGAAGTGATGGCCACCTACTACCAGCAGATCTACGCGATCGATGTTGCGATTGGAATGGTCAGAGACGCCGTCACCAAGGCCGGCGTGGCCGACAACACAGTGATCATCTACACGTCGGACAATGGTTTTCTGTGCGGTTCCCATGGGTACGGCTCCAAGGTGCTTCCCTATGAAGAGTCGGCTCGAGTTCCGTTGATCATCTTCGATCCGCGTCACAAGAACTCAGGGAAAGAGATTCGATGTGAGTCGCTGACGGGCAATGTCGATTTCGCTCCCACGATCTTGAAATTGGCTGGGTTGCCGGCTCCCAAAAACATGGACGGTCGCGATTTGATGACCCTGTATGACGACCCTCAAGCGGTCGTGCACTCCTGGCTGCCGCTGATCAATGTCTGGGGCCCCAAGAGCGTGCATAGCCTGGCCGTTGTGTCGCGAGATTGGAAATACATCTACTGGCCCAGCGAAGAGGGTGAACTGGTGCCAACAGAAGAATTGTATGACACCAAGCGCGATCCGCTGGAGTTGACCGAGTTGTCACAGAATTCTGCGAGCGCGGCCGATTTGATTCGCATGCGTTCGCTGTACGATTCATTGACCGAGCACTGGCAGAAGTCTGCGGTGCCCTATCACAACTACCAGCCATTCAGCAAAATCTTCTCGCGACAAGCTGCCGCCATCCGCTAACTGCCGTCTAAACCGAATGGTTGTGAGTCAAAACGGCTCGATGCAGGTCGCGATTCTGGTGATTACGCGTTGTTTCGATTGTCCATGCAGTGGTAGACTGAGGCTCCCCTTGCTGGGGATATCGGGGTGCATGTTTTCTTCTCTCTCTCTTCCCCGGACTCGGGATCCAGGACCATGTCGTTGCTTCCAAAATGGACGCGTTTTCAACCTACACGTGATCAAACCCGGCGAGATCGTTCCAAACGAGATCGGCGTCGCGCATTGTGCTGCGAGCCATTGGAGGTTCGCCGCCTGCTGATTGCAGAGGCGGCGCCGTTCAGTTTTAACGGAACCTACGATGCGGCAGGTGTGGTCGGAAATGTCTCGGCCCAAGTGGCTTGGGGGGACGGGACGACAACCCCAGTGGATACGATCACCGGCGGCAATCAGACCGGTGACTTGCGTATCCGACTCGATTACTCGCTTGACACTGCAGGCTTCTTCTCCGGGGCGAACCAATCTCGGCGGGCTCTGTTGCAGATCGCAGCCGATTCCCTGATTCAACGCTTTGGCGATGACTTGGCCGCGATCGCTCCTGGCGGAGACAACACTTGGGAAGCTTCGGTGTTCCATCCATCGCAGGGCGCGGCCGGATCCTTAGCAGGTAACCTCCACACGCTTCCGGCGAATCCGCAAGTTGCTGCCAACGAAATCATCATTTACGCCGGTGGGCGCAACCTACCTGGAAACAATCGTGGAGTCGGCGGCCCGGCGAGCTTCCGCTTTCCCTCGGCCAACCTGAGTTGCCAATCCCAGGCAGAATGCGATCAGCGTCTCGCAGCGATCGAAACCTTCCGCAACATCGTTCGAGGCCGCGGCGAATCGGGAGCACTGGCGAACCCACAAACCGATGTCGCACCGCACATCGGTTCGGTCAGCTTTGATACCGACACAGACTGGTTCTTCAATGCCAATGCGAGCGGCATGGCTCCGGGGCAAGTCGATTTCATCTCAGTCGCGACTCACGAGATCGCTCATGTGCTTGGTTTTGGAATCACAAGGACCGATGTGACAACGTCGTGGGCGAGGCTCAGTAGCGGCGGCCAGTTCAGTGGGGCCGCTGCCAGGGCAGCCTATGATGGATCCGGCAACCCGCCGACCGTCGCCAACCATTGGGGGCCCAGCATCGTCAGCACGGTAGGACAGCCGATCCTGATGTCCGGTTCGATCCCTGTTGGCCAGCGGCAGTTGTTCACCCCGCTTGATTTTGCAGCGATGGACGACATGGGCTGGGAATTGCTCAACTCTGACGTGACGATTGCATCGGGAACCCATCGATTTCCTGACGACGGTGATTACCCCGTTCAGCTGTTGATCAACGGCTCGCGTTCAGGGCAAGTGGTCCACGACATCCAAACTGTCAACGTGACCAACGTGGCGCCCACGCTGACTGCCGTCGGAACTCAAACCGTTCAAGTCGGCCAAAGCCTGTCGATCAATGACATTGTCCAGATCACTGACCCTGGCTTCCGTAACCTCAGTGGCGATCCAATCACAAACGAAACTTTTTCGTACACCATCAACTGGGGTGATGGGGGCGACGTGGTAGAAGGCACTGCGACAATCGACGCGCACGGCACTGCGGCCGGTACAACGACGAATGCGTCGTTCGATGGCAGCCGTACGTATGATTCCGTCGGCAACAAAACGGTGACGGTGCAAGTGATGGACGACGATGGTGGTACTGCGCAACAAACGTTTACAGTTCAGGTCACCGCGCCGCCAACTCTGTCGCTCGTTCTTGATGCCGCTGCCATCGATGAGAATAGTGGCGCGGGTGCTGCCTCCTTGACCGTTCGTCGCAGTGGTCCGGCGCTGGACGCTAACCAGACGATCACGCTGAATTCCTCGGACACGACCGAAGCCACGGTCCCGGCAACAGCAGTCATCCTCGCGGGTGATACCGAAGTCAGTGTGCCGGTTGCTGCCGTCGATGACGCGTTGCTGGACGGGGACGTGACGCTTCAGTTGACGGCGTCTGCGACGGGGCTTGATCCTGCCGGTGTCGATCTCGTTGTTCGCGACGTTGAAAGCCTCCTTCTGACTCTCAGTTTCACCGAAGTCCAGGAAGATCTTGGGTCCACATTCTCGTTGGTAGTTCAACGCAGCAATACGAATATCGACGAAGAACTCTCAGTCAACATTTCTGGCGGAGACTCTGCGCAGTTCGACATCCCCACGCAAACAACCATTCCTGCGGGAGCAGACCGAGTCGTCCTTCCCGTGATGCCGATCGACGATGATGTTGCCGAGCTGACTCAAACTTTGACGTACACGTTCTCAGCGACCAATTACGAAAGCGCGACCGCGCAGATCACGATTCTCGACGACGAGCCGCCGCTATTCCAAAATCCAGCCGACGACTTCGACGTCAATAATAATGGTTCAGTTACAGCAAACGATGCCTTGGTGATCATCAACCGGCTCGCTTCTCGTGGTGGCCCAGCCGACTTGAACCCGGCCAGCGAGCAGCCCAACGGCGTCTTCTTGGATCCCAATGGGGACTACCGCCTGACAGCACTCGACGCCTTGGTCGTGATCAACGAAGTGGGCCGGCGTAGAAATGCAGGCGAAACCGAAGAACTCGCGATGCTGGACTTCGATCGCAAAGACGAACTCGCAATCGATCCATGGTACCTCGATCTCGGCAGTGCAGTCGTGTCGGCATCGAACCAATCAAGCGATTGAACACGCGAACCGCGTCTGCAAACGTCTGCATCATTGATGGACACGCGAATCACGCGAACGCCGATTGGGAAAACTGCGACGTGGAAAACTGCGACGTGCGGGCAGACGGACTTGTATCATTCCCCGGCGTCTCAAGTGACTCATGGTGATGGCAAAATCACTCGTCATCGAGGAACTTCGTCTTGAGCTCCGGTAACTTCTTTTGATGGTAGCGGTGGGTTCGGTAAAAGTCGAAACAGGCCAGGATCACAACGGTGACGAGTGCCACAAAAACCGACATCCAGCAACCCGCCCACAGTGGCCCTGGCCCGGCGAACGCGGCAATCAAAATCAACACGCCGCAGACCACGATGATCAAGTGAATGCGGCCACGGGCGCGACCACGCCGGTCATGGTACTGCTTGTCCAATTCCGTCTTGAACGATTCTTCGGGCCAACCGTGGATTTCATTCCAATGCAACCAGCCAGCGAAACCGAATAGTGTGAAGGCCAGAACAAGACTGCCTGCAAACATGACTCTGCTCTCCAACGATTCGTGATGAGGTTATCTCTGATGTCTGTGGAAGCCAGCGACAGTCCTACTGTTGCTTCAGCCACTGGTGCACTACCCAGGCTACCGCAGCCATCGACTCGCCGCTGCAATTGGCGGGCACGTCTTGCTCGGTGTGCCAATACGAAGGCGCGCCAAATCCTGGCCGTGGGTAATCGAAGTCGATCAAGTCCACCGTTGGTATCTTCGCAATTTGATTGAGGGGAATATGATCGTCTTCGACGTTGTGCCGGTTCCGAGGCACAAACGCATTGACTCCCAACTGATCTGCTGTTCGCCAGATGCTCCTTGCAACCGTGCGGGCGTATTTCATACTGTTCTGCTCAAAGTAGATTTTGAGCTCACGATCGGCGACCATGTCCAGCAAGATGCCGGCTTGGTAAGGCACCTGGGGCGGTTGCGCGAGATACTTTTCAGCAAAGAACGTTGAACCCAAGAAGTACTTGTCTCGCCCCTGTTGCCAAACGAATTCTTCCCCATCAAACAACACCATGTCGACGCCCACGTCGGCGGGCAAATCGCCCAACTGATGCGCAATTTCAATCAAGCAAGCCGCTCCACTGGCGCCATCGTTCGCACCAACGAACACGCCCCGCTTGTTGTTGCGGTCTTGATCGGGAAACGGCCGTGTGTCGTAGTGAGCACAAAGAAGAAAGCGTTTCGGACGATCCGGGTGCCAACTTGCGATCAGGTTGGACATGGGAACCGTCGATCCATCCTCGGGGTGCCGGATCTCGAAAGTCTGCATCGAAACGGTAGCCCCCACGCCCGTAAACGCTTGCGTCAACATTTGTTGTTGACGAAGCATGCCGGGTGAACCGGAGGGTCTTGGTCCAATGTCGCAGAATGCCTTCAGGTAACCAAACGCGCGATCCGCATCGTACTGCGCCGGAATCGCCGTTCGAGTCGGGCTCTGTTGCGGGGGTTGGCGATCGAAAACTCCTGTCGCGACAGTCACGATCAGTGCCAGAGCCACGCAAGTTCCCAATGTGATCAGCCAATATTTGGTGATTGGATTGGCTGATCCCTCGCGGATCGATAAGTCGAACGACGAGGACTCTGGTGGATGATCGATGACCATTTCAGGCGGGGCTGCTTGCGACGCAGGCTTGTTTGTTCGCTTGGGGGCACTCAATTTGGTCATCGGTCGCTTCGAGTTCACGTTGGTTTCTTTGCATGCCGCACAAGGCAAACATTGGAAATGAGTTCATTGTGACCGATCAAGTGTCGCCTCCGCTACGGCTATTGCCATGTTCCCGAGGCAAAGTAGTCTTTGGGACAGGCAAGTGAGCCGAACACGCCGGGCGCGCTGCTCCAATCGTCCTGCGAACACCTCCTCCTGCAGCGTAAACGTTGTCAAGATCGCGTGGGAAAGCGAGAAGATTTTCGTACGCCATTCTTTCCCCTGTTTCCGGCCCTATAATCAGAGGGATGTCTGTTTCTGATTCGCAGATGTCCGATTTCGTTTCACGTAGCTGGCAAGGGAGCCGATTCGTGCACCATTTGTGGTCTCCATTTCTTCACCGAATTGCCCTCGCAATCCTGGTCTTTCCCGCATTGATTTCGGGGGCAGCCTGGACTCAGGACGACCAGGCCGAAGCAGGTGCCGAGCCCAAAGTCGGTTTTGTGATTCAGGTGCCGGTTCCGCTGGAGACCGCCGACGCCAATCGCATCGTGACTCAACTGACCCAGTTGAGTGAGTCGACACCCGAGGGGAAGCGTGTCACGGTTGTGCTTCGGTATGCAGCGACCGGCGCTACAGGATCAAGCGGCGACGAGACTCAGTTTGAAGATGCGTTGAAACTGGCGCGTGCAATGGCGAGCGATGAACTGCGCCGCGTACGAGTCGTATCGCTGGTGCAAGGTGAAGTCAGCGGACATTCGACGCTGCCGATCATCGCCTCAGACATGCTGCTGGTTCAAAACGGCGGAATAATCAATAACGCGGGGGCTGGCGAATCACGCGTCGACGAAACAATCTCGAGTGTCTATCAATCCGTTGCCCGACGTCGCGGTTTGTTCCCACCGCCCATCATCGCTGCGCTCATCGATCAGGGCGTCGAACTGGCACGCGTGACCAAGACAGGCGGCGAACAATTGTTTGCCGCTGGCGATGAATTGGCCAATTTTCGAAAGACAGGAGCGTTGACCGCAGAGGACGTTTGGAGCAATTCCGGCGTGCCGCTGCAGCTGGACGCGAACCAGCTCCGCGACGCCCGCGTTGCAGCACCGCTTGTGGGTTCACTGGAAGAGGTTGCCGAGCGTTTGGACTTGGCAGAACTGAACCCCATCGATCAGCAATCCGTCGCAGGCGAAGCAAAGGGCGTTCTGCTGGAGATCACTGGTTCGATTGCTGACGGCCGAACGCGACGTTGGCAAAGCAATCTGACCGGAACGTTATCGAACGACGTGAACACTTGGGTGATCGCTATCGATTCGGGTGGCGGCAGCCTGGACGACAGTGCGACGCTGGCGGGCTGGTTTTCGCAACCAACGCCACCGTTGCAGCAGGTGGTTGGCCTGATTCGCAACGAGGCACGTGGCGACTCCGCATTGATCGCACTGGCTTGCAAGCCGCTATACATGAAGCCAGAGGCGAGGATCGGTGGTCCCGGTGCGGACTCCATTTCGGCCGAGCGTTTAGCAGCTTACGATGAGTTGATTGATCAAGTTGCTGCGGCGACGAAGCGACCAGCGGCGCTGATCCGTGGGTTGCTGGATCCAACTGCGGCGGTCTATCGCTATACAAATCGCAAGACAGGGCGTGTCCGCTACGCGACCGAAGACGACATTGTTGCAGCGGTCGCCAATCCAGAGGCAGAGAAGGAGAAATGGATTCAGGGCGAGTTGATCGACCTGGGCAATGGATTGTCCAGCTCCGAAGCGATGGCCCTTGGTCTGATCGATGGCGAATCAAGATCCGTTGAAGACACGTCCCGCCGCGCAGGTCTTAGCGGCACACCGCCCCGAGTGACCGACCGTGGACTGGTCCGATTCGTCGAGAAGCTTGGCCGTAGCACGTCGTTGGCATTCATCCTGTTGTTCGTTGGCTTTTCGTGTTTGTCAGCCGAAGCCAACGCACCGGGATTGGGGGTGCCTGGCTTTCTGGCGATGGTTTGCTTCGGACTCTGGTTTTGGATCAGCTTCCTCGCCGGTACAGCCGAGTGGTTGGAGTTGGTCGTGTTCGGGCTGGGGATTTTCTGCATTGCACTTGAGGTTTTTGTCGTGCCGGGAATGGGCATCTTTGGTATCGGCGGATTAGCGTTGACGTTGCTGGGCGTCGTTTTGATGAGTCAAACGTTTGTGATTCCTCGCAACGCCTATCAGCTTCAAGTTCTCTCGCGAGGCATCTGGATGGCCTTGGGCGGAGCCGGAGGTTTGGTGGGAGGATTCGTGGCGATGCGTTTGATGCTGCCTCATGTACCGCTGCTGCGTGGCTTGGTGATGGAACCGAACGACGAGCAGGCCATCAGCGAGTCGGAGAAGCTTGGAGACTACAGTCATTTGGCTGGCCAAAGCGGCACCACGACAACGCCTTTGCGTCCATCGGGTAAGGCTCGTTTCGGAGATCAAATCGTGCAGGTGGTAAGCGACGGAACGGCAATTCCATCGGGTGATCCAGTACGTGTGACAGAAGTCCATGGCACCAAAGTCGTGGTTGAACCGGTGGAAAACGGATGACTCTTGTTTACGCGATCGGCCTGCTGTTAGCGTTCTATTTGTTGTTGGTCGCTGAATTCTTTCTGCCCACCGGTGGCTTGGTCGGTGGCGCCGCGGTCGCAGCGTTGATTGCAGCATTGTTCTTGGCGTTTTCTCATAGCATGTTGGCTGGCGTGGTGATGTCGGTCGTCGTGCTCGTGACGACTCCGTTGGTCTTTTACGGGCTGTTGGTTGCCTGGCCGCATACGCCGATTGGACGCAGGATGCTGAATCGACGACCTGGCGAACGTGCTGAGAGGAAGCAGCGCAAAACAGCCGACGGCACGCCTCTGGAGCAATTGGTCGGTCGTATCGGTCAGGCGAGGACGGATCTGCTTCCCAGCGGTCAAGTCCTGATCTCTGGAAACAAGCTGGATGCCGTTAGCACGGGAATGCCCATTGATGCTGGGTCGGATGTGATCGTAACGAGTGTGGAGGCGCGGCGAATTCACGTCCGGTTGGTCACGGAGGAGGATCGTGTCGAGAATCCACCAGAAGCCGACCAGACACCTCAATCGCCTCCGTCCCTCGAAGGCCCGCTCGAGGCCTTCGATTTCGAGTAGGGGCCCCACCAGGGGATGGTTTCCAGACGGGGCGCCTACTTCATCACACTGGCTGCTTCGCGTACGATTGCCGGTCCCAGGCTTAAAGGAGGCCAGCAATCGAGATGAAAGTTGGTATTACGAAAGAGATATATCCAGGCGAACGGAGAGTGGCTGCAACGCCCGAAACGGCTCGTCGCTTGATGGAAAAACTTGGCTTCGAGGTGCTCGTTGAATCCGAGGCCGGAGCCGCAGCCAGTTTCCCAGACTCGAGCTATCAGGCGGTCGGCTGCGAGCTAACGCAAGGGGCTTCGGCGATCTGGGACCAAGCCGATGTGGTTCTCAAAGTCCGTGCACCTCAGGATCACGAAATCCAGCAGATGCGTGCAGGGCAAACCTTGGTTTGTTTCTTGGCACCTGCTCAAAACCAAGCGTTGCTCGAGAAAATTGGTCAACGAAGCGCGACCGCGATTTCCATTGATGCGGTACCGCGAATCAGTCGAGCTCAAAAACTGGACGCCCTCAGTTCGATGGCGAACATCGCGGGATATCGAGCGGTTGTGGAGGCAGCCGGACTCTTCGGTCGTTTCTTTACGGGCCAGATCACAGCCGCAGGCAAGGTGCCGCCGGCCAAAGTGATGGTGATCGGCGCCGGAGTGGCTGGCCTAGCAGCGATCGGCACAGCACGCGGACTGGGCGCGATCGTTCGTGCTTTTGATGTACGCCCCGAAGTTGCCGAGCAAGTCAAAAGCATGGGGGCCGACTTCCTGATGCTGGAGTTCGAGGAAGACGAAGACGGAGGCACTGCTGGCGGGTATGCCAAAACGATGAGCAAAGAGTTCATCGATGCCGAGATGGCCTTGTTCGCTGCTCAGGCGAAAGAAGTCGACATCATCATCACCACCGCATTGATCCCGGGGCGTCCCGCACCGAAACTGATCACGCGTGAAATGGTGGAATCCATGAAGCCCGGCAGCGTCGTGGTCGACCTGGCTGCCGAACAGGGCGGCAACTGCGAAGTGACTGTCCCCAATGAAGTCACCCAGCATCACGGCGTCCACATCATCGGCTACAGCGACCTTGCGAGTCGTCTCGCACACACATCCAGCCAACTTTATGGGACGAACCTTTTCCACCTGATGGAAGAACTGGGCGGCAGCGCGAACTTCGACGTCAACATGGAAGACGATGTCATTCGAAGTGCGACAGTGGTGAAAGACGGTGAAATCACCTGGCCGCCGCCGCCCGTTGCCGTCTCGGCAGCTCCCAAGGCCGTTGCCTCGGATGTCGCCAGCCCTGTCGCGGTGGTGGAGAAAAAGTTCGGTTTGTTCGACATGATCTTGATCGCGTTGGGCGCTTTGCTGTTGCTGGGAATCGGGCTGACCCAAGATCGCGGCTTCATCACTGACTTCACGGTCTTCATTTTGGCATGCATCATTGGATGGCAAGTCATCTGGAATGTTTCGCCTTCGCTCCACACGCCGCTGATGAGCGTGACCAATGCGATCAGCGGAATCATCGTGGTCGGCGGAATGCTGCAAGTCGGCGTGGGCAATAGCCTCGCAGCGATCCTCGGTGGCTTGGCAATTTTCTTCGCCACCATCAACATCAGCGGTGGCTTTCTGGTCACCCATCGAATGTTGAAAATGTTCCGAAAGTAGTTCGACGAAGGCGAGCATCGTTTGCCGACCGCTGGATACAACAACATGACGGATTCAATTTTGGTTTTCTCACTCTTGCAGACCCTGCCACTCGCTGCGGCTTCCGAAGTCGTTCCGATGAAGGAATCGATGGCGACGGTCGCTTACATTGTCGCCGCAGTGCTGTTCATCTTCAGCCTCGCTGGACTTTCAAATCAGAAAACTGCGTCGCGCGGAAACAAACTGGGCATCTTCGGCATGCTGCTGGCCGTCGCGGCGACCGTCTTCGGCTTGATGGTCAGCGGGTACGTTTCGATGATGATCGGAATCGTGCCGGCCGTTGTGATCGGCGCCTTGTTGGCGGCCCGCGTTCCAATGACGGGCATGCCAGAACTGGTGGCGATGTTGCACAGCTTCGTTGGACTGGCGGCCGTACTGGTTGGGATTTCTAGCCACGTTCAGCCCGGAATCGTCGTGCCTGCTGGTGAGCTCTTGATTCACCAAATCGAAATTTTCATCGGCGTGTTCATTGGCGCAATCACCTTCACTGGTTCGATACTGGCCTTTCTGAAGCTGCGAGGAACCGTCGGTGGCAAACCACTGTTGTTGCCGGCTCGCCATTTCCTGAACGCCTTGGCCGTTGTAGCCTGCGTTGGCTTGGGCATTTGGTTTTGTCAGGTCGACTCCAAACCGGGCATGGTGCCGCTGCTTTTGATGACCACGATCGCTTCGCTGATCGGCGTTCACATGGTGATGGCCATCGGAGGCGCAGACATGCCCGTGGTGGTATCGATGCTGAACTCATATTCGGGATGGGCGGCGGCAGCAGCCGGCTTCATGCTAAAGAACCACTTGCTGATCGTGACAGGTGCGTTGGTGGGCAGTTCCGGTGCGATCCTTTCGTACATCATGTGCGCAGCAATGAACCGCAGCTTCATCAGCGTGATCATGGGTGGCTTCGGTACCGGCGGCGGTGGCCCAGCGGCAGCAGTCGAAGGTACGGTGACCGAGTTCTCGGTAGAAGATACTGTCGAAATGCTTGACGAAGCGAACAGCATCGTGATCGTACCTGGATACGGAATGGCTGTCGCGCAAGCACAACACTCGCTGGCGGAAGTCGTCAAAATCCTGCTCAAGAAAGACAAGGAAGTCCGCTTCGCAATTCATCCTGTGGCCGGTCGATTGCCCGGACACATGAACGTCTTGCTAGCCGAAGCGAATGTGCCCTACGACATTGTGTTGGAAATGGACGAGATCAACGAAGACATGTCAGACACCGACGCCATCCTGGTGATTGGTGCCAACGACATCGTCAATCCAGCCGCACTCGAGGATCCCAATAGTCCAATCGCGGGGATGCCAGTGATCGAAGTCTGGACTGCCAAAACCTGTGTCGTGATGAAACGGGGAATGGCGACGGGATACGCAGGTGTCGACAATCCTTTGTTCTACAAAGACAACACTCAAATGCTGTTCGGCGACGCCAAGAAAAACATCGACGCGATTCTACGAGCGTTGCAAGCTTGACCGCCAAATCAGCTTAAGCCGCCAGCTTAGTGGCGACCTCGGATGCCACGTAGCGATCGATCTGCGACGGGTCGGGATAGCCGTCATAGAACCGGCGAATCCAGTGGCGGCCTTTCCAGTGAGCCAAGTGCTGCTCCCATCCAGTTCGTTCCAATAGCCGATCACTGATGTTGCCATTGGTAACGTGAGCGACAATCGCAGAGGTGCCGCGAATGCGTGCGATCTGGTCGAGCACATGACAGGCGCCGATGAACGTCTTGTAACCGGAACGTGTACCCGATCGGACATAGTCCAATGCCAGAAAGGCGGACATCCCAAACGGTTGGTGGTAATCCAGCCAGCAGATGTCGTCGTCGTTACGACCATACTTTGATTGCCACCAGACCTGAGCAACAGAGACGCTGCCGCAGGCGAGACGCCTTTGAATCTCGACCAAGCGACCTGCTTGCATGACAATCCGCCCGCATCGCCAGCGGCGAATTTCACCTTCACCTTGACGTGGATCGCTGAGGGAGGCGAGTCGAAGCATGAGGATTCTTGGGCGGGAAAAAGGGTCGCGAACACACAGGTTCACAGCGTCGGTGTGAAAACCGTGCGGAACTCTAGCACGCGACGGACTTGCCGGCGAAAAAGAAGACGACACATTCAGGAGATTGAATGCGTCGTCATGCGTGTCGTTCGGAGTATTCCGCTGGCGATGGCTTACTGGTTGTAGCCTCTTCGGAATTCGATGAAGTCCGGTGAAAAGCCGACGTTGCCATCGCCGTTATCGTCGTAGGCCTCGTTGTAATTGGGATCATCGATGGGCAAATTAAAGGTCCGCCGGAACTCAATGAAATCAAGGAAGTCAACGATGTTGTTTCCGTTGTAGTCACCGAACTTTCGATAGAAACCATCCGTTTCGTCGAAGACGTAGTTGTCCCCAGTGGTCCCGTCTCCATCACCATCCAGAGACATGCCTAAAGAATTGATCCGGGATGCATCCACTGTCAATTCGTACTCGCCGTTTCGCAGAATACCTGCCGCATTCACAGAATTGCCCGCGGCGAAGGTGAAATCGACGACCGTCTTGCCATTGAGTTCGCTGATGACAGGTATGTCGACGACTGCTTCGCCATCCGACTTGTTCTCGAATGCGAAGGCGTCACCTGTGATTTCAACAATCGTATTGAACGTGATCGAGAACGAATCGATGCGTGATCGTTGGGTCGTGTTATCGTCGATGATCACCATCGCGGGTTCGACCTCCGGTGCAAACTCTTCCAATTGGTACAGCTCGCGACCCGCCAATCCATCGTCGCCGACGAAGAGCATTGCGGATCCGACTTCCTGGAACTGCCCAGCGTTGCTGCCGAAGAACTCCCCAGGATTCATGTCGACAACTTGAGTCAACGCAGCGACTGCTCCGCCAATCATCCACAGTTCCCGATCGACACCAGATTCCGTCATTGCGATCAGCAATCGATCACCCGAAACAACGCCAAGCGGAGTTGGATCACTTGAACCGACTCCGGTTTGCAAATCGCTGACGAGCGTTACACCGCCGGTCGTCACGTCACTGCTCCAAAGCTCACGACCAGTGCTCGTCTGCCGCGCACTAAAATAGACGGTATTGCCAGCTTGCATGAAGCCACTGGGATCAGAGTTCGCATTGCCTGGGTTGATATTGCCGAGCGAAGTGACCGACCCGCCATCGCTGCGGTAAGGTTCGTAGCCAGTACTTCCATCGTTCGCCGCGAAGTACAGCACGCCGTTGACGTCGGTTAAGTCGATTGGGTCTGATCCCGTCGCGCCGGCTCGAATGTCGCCGGCCAGAGTCGTCCCCGCAAACGTGCCATCCGAGCTCCATAGCTCCCGACCGGTGTTTCCGTTGTTCACACCGCTATCCGCGGTGAAGTAGATGCGGCTACCGCTGACCGTCAAATCCTGTGGATCAGACGAGAGACTAATTGGTCCAAATGGATCATTCGGATCAGGGTCTCCATTGATGTCACGAACGACCTGGGTGCTGAGCGCGGTTCCGTCGGTGACAATCAGTTCACGCCCCGTCATCGCTCCATTGCCAAACTGATCTTCGAAGTCCGCACTGAAATACAGCAGGTTTCCCAGCCCAACTAAGAACCGCGGGGCACTGCCGGTGGCGCCCAGAACGAGATCATTGACCATCGTTGTTCCTGTGGCGGTCCCGTCCGTTTTCCAAAGTTCCTCGCCGTTTATTCCGTTATCAAACACAAAGTAGGCAAGTGAGCCCGCGGTGGCAAACAGGGAACCCTTGCCATCAAAATCGACGGGCTGATCCGAGGTGATCGCCGTGGTGGTAGTTCCATCAGTGGTGTAGACCCCCAGAGAGTCGTTATGGAAAATGACTCCGGAACCAAAGGCTGTTAATCCACTGATCTTGTCGGATGCCGACGCGGTCACGTCAGCCGCAATGACAGCCGTTCCCAGCACAGGATCCGCAACCCAAACTGCTTCACCATTGATGCCATCGTCGGCGACAAAGAATAACTTGGAACCGACGGTGACCAACTGTTGAATGTTCGCGTCCTGCGATCCGGTATTGATGTTCTTCAGCTGCTCCGTGCCGGAAGTGCTGCCGTCACTGCTCCAAACTTCGCGATCATTTAGCGAGTTGGTTGCAGAGAAGTACAGCTGTGTTCCCACTGCTGTTAGATCCTGCGGATCACCACTAAGCGGCGCACCATAACTGTCGAAACCAGTACGAATGTCTTTCACAAGCGAGGTGCCACTTTCGGTACCATCACTACTCCACAACTCACGTCCAGATCCGACGGGGTCCAGAGCAGAGAAGAACAGTTCGCTGCCCACTGCGGTCAGCTCACTCGGTTCTGAACTTGCAGTGGACTGAACAATGTCTTTGACCAACGAGGTTGTCGTACCGTCTGTCTTGTGAATTTCACGACCCGCTGTACCGGAAGTCGCTCCTGTTGCTGAAAGCGCCGCACGAATCACGATCTGTTCGTCACCTGCATCTGGAACCACGAGTCCTCCGGCACTGGTGCCAAAGGTCATTCGAATCGTTGCCGAAGTGATCGAAGCCCCGCCCGGGTGCGTCAGGTTGAGATTGTCGGGAGCCCGACCCGCGTTGAAATCATCGAGGTCTGCTCCGGTCAATTCGATCGAACTCGATGGGGACGCCGAACCGTTCAAGAACAGCTCAAACAGCAATCCCTCGGGCGCCGTGCTGAACGTGTCTGCAAAACTGTTCGCCGATGCAAAACCAGAGAACTCAATGTTGGTCAGGCCAGCTGCATCGCTGATTGTCCAATCCCATTCGTCGGTCGCGAGATCCCCGAGATCAACATCACGTAGGATGAAATCACCGACCGCGATATTCGAAAGCCCCACACCCAGCGCACCGATCGCGCCGTCACCTCCTGTAGTGGAGCCGTAGGTCAATGGTGAGCTGGTGGCAGTTCTCAATTGTCCAGCATTCAAGCTAGTCGTGTTGATCACGATACCAGCGTAATTCGATGAGTTTGATCGAAACGAATTGGAGGAAGTTAGAAGCGGCTCCGAAGCGACGACCGGACCTGGCACGACCCCACCCTCCGCAACGAAGTACAAGTCAGAGCCAACGACCGTCAATTCCGTTGGGTTGGAGGCCCCGGTTGCGCCGGGCGTTGTGTTGGCAACCAAAGTGATCGAGCTGCCATCACTCTTGAACAACTGCTTTCCCGAGCCGTCGTTGGCTGCGAAAAATAACTCGCCGCCAAACGCAGTCAAGCTATCTGGATAAGACGAACCACCTCCTGCGACCAAATCGTTCACCAAGGATGTCGACCCCGTCGAACCAGTGCTCGAATAAAGTTCCTCTCCGGTGGCAACGTCTTCTGCGGTAAAGAACAGGGTTCCGTTCACGTTGGTCAGCGAGCGCGGATACGAACTCTCCAGCGGATCGCCATCGATGTCGGCAACCATCACCGTGCCAGCGACCGTACCATCACTCTCCCACAACTCGCGGTTGTCGTAGCCATTGGAGTAGCTGCTGAAAAACAGTTTTCCGTTGACGTCGGTCAACTCTCTCGGGCCTTCAGCAACAGATTGATCGGAATTGATGTCCAACGTGATCGCCGTTCCTGCTGCTGTTCCGTCACTCACCCACAACTCGTAGCCAGTTGCTGGCTGATAAGCAGTGAAGAACAGGTTGCTGCCTGATGCGGTCAACTTATCCAACTCATAGACACCCGCAGCATCAGCATCAAAGACGCGTACTGTTCCCGCTGCCGTGCCATCGGTCTTCCATAGATCAACCTCGTCATCGCCGTCCACCGCCGTAAAAAACAGATCGCTTCCCAGTGGCGTCAACTGCGACGGAAGTGATGCATCAGCGCCCGGATTGATGTCCTTCAACTGAATCGTGCCAGCCTCGGTACCATCGCTTTTCCAAAGCTCACTTCCAGACACTCCATCGTTGGCAACAAAATAGACTTCGTTGTTGAACTCAACAAAGCTGTCAGGCAACGACGACAAACCGAACTGATTGAGATCCGCAAACAGGTCCGTTGAAAAAGCAAGCAAGTACCTTGCCTCCAACATCTCCATGGTTGCTCTTCGACGACGGCTCGTAGTGATTTCGCGGCGGCGCTTGTTGCGCGCGCTGTTTCTTCGGTCGGAGTCGACCTTGCGCAGAGATGGCATCAATACTTCTCGGAGATAAGACGTCTGAAAAGATAGAAAAGAGTTCGCTCGGATCACTGCTCAAAACTTACGGTTGAGCAGCTCTCCGTTAGCGTCTACCAGTGTAATGGAATTCACCGGTCAGATCGCCTGGAAACCGTCCCGCTTTTTGATCTGCGTCCTAACTCACCAACCTGGCCGGGTGGCGGAACCACCCAGACAGGGGTTTGTTGATCGGCATTTGTGAAGGGCCCACGGAGCGCTGGATGCTTCACATCGGCAAGAACTTGCACGTCGAACAGTTCTTCCACTCCCGTCTCGAACTCCAGGTAGGCGACACTCCGCCCGGCCAGCAAGTCCACCACGACGACCCCGCATCGCATCTTCGATCGATCTTCACAGATTGGAACACCACCAAAAACGGAGGTCTCTCGAGCTTTGCTCATGCCAATGAATGCGAACTGTCCGCGGAAGCACATCCCGCGACCGTAGCCTGGATAGTCAGCGACCGTCTCCACCTTTCCGTTGGCTGGATCCACCGTCACCAGCCGTCCGTGACCGCTGTCCAACACAAACAGTTTGCCATCATGCATCCGCGGCGAATGCGGCATGCAGAATCCGCGCGCCACAATCTCGCTGCTTTCGACATCCATCAGCACGCCACCATCCGACTTGTTTTCTTTCCATCCGCGCGACGTGTTGCTCGTGCCCAATGCTGTTACGTACTTGGGCTTGCCGCCGTGCATACACATCCCGTTCAGATGGCACCGATCCTGGGGCGCAAGTTCATCAATGAACGGAGGCTGCCAGCGCGGAACGAAGTTGTAGTCCTCATGCAAGGTCGACAAACAAGAGAAGAGTGTGTTGACCACCCACAACTCACCGTCGTCTGCCCAGCTCATTTCGTGAACTTGGATATTGCCGGTGACAAAGGACTCTCGCGTTAAAAAGCCTCGATCATGTTTCCCGACAGGCTCGATTTCACAGGCCAGACTCTTCGCATCACGCAGGAACCATACTAGGTTTGGTCCGCCGATCGCCAAACCGCTCTCACCAACGGCAATTCCCATCGCCTGCTGAAAATTGGAAAACCCCAAACTCAATTTGCCGTCGTCGACACCAACGGCAACGACTTTGCCCGCGGCGTAGGTCGAAACCAACAGCGAGCATCCCAGGTGCTCAAGGATGGGCAAGAACTGGGCGCTGTGGCGATAGTTCACCTCACGTACTGGCTCGTTCGTTTCGCTTGGATCGCTCGCCATATCGCGTCGGTTTCCTTTTGAATTGGACTGTTCGCTCACCAGAGCAGGCCTCGTTCAGCACGGCTTGAGCTGCGGCCTATGAATGCGACAACCGCGCCGACGCAAACAGATAGCGTAATGACTTGGGAACTTTCTTGAATTGCTTTTTCGTGATCTTGATCGGCAATTGTTCCTTGAAGTTCAAGTCTTCACGAAACCAGGGGCGGCTGTACACGATGTACATGATCGGTCGCGTTTCGTTGCTGCGATTCGCTGACCCAGCATGAATCAAACGATAGTCCATCAGAAATGCGTCGCCCATCTTCGGCTGCAGGCAGACGGCCCCCTCGATGGATTCCGATTGCGACAGACGCTCCAGCTCTTCTCCCGCATTGGGTTGCCGATGAGTGCCCAGCCACATCGCCGTTCCGCCTGTCGTCTCGTCGATGTCTACCAAGGGGACGACCAAAGTGATTGCGTGTGGCGGCAGCCCAACGCAGATTTCTGGATTGGGATACAGCGGTGGATAGTCGCAATGCACCGGTTGCGCATCGGCACCTGGAAACGCCAGCACGGAACCAAAACTGGAAATCACAAAGTGTTCTCCCAGCAATCGGCTCAGGACAGACATCACACTGGGGTTGGCATAAAGTGCAGGAGAATTGAATTCTGCTTTGACATCCACACTGATCATGTAGCGACGGTCACCCACCATCGCATGCTTCTCACGCAAGGTGGCTTCACTGCGACTCGCATACTTCCGCTGGTAGCGGGCCGCCATCGCTTCCACGAACCCGCGATCGAATAAGCCAGAGATCCAAAGCGCACCTTGTTCGTTGTAGATCTCCACCGCCTCTTCCAAAGCAGTCGGATCACTTCCATGGGGCGTGTATTGCAAGTGAGTTTGATTTTCGCTGGCAGACGTCACTAGCGCACCACACGTCCGGCACTCGATCCGGCGGCCAAAGCTTCGATTTCGGCGCGCGTCGAAAAGTTGAAGTCGCCTTCGATCGAATGCGCCAAACAAGACGCCGCAACAGCAAAGTTCAGCGCGTCCGCGGCGGTTGGGAAGTCTTCGCAAGTCAGCCCAAAGATCAGCCCCGCTGCGAACGAGTCACCTCCGCCAACACGGTCAACAATGTTACGAATCTCATATGGTTGATACCCGTCATCAGACTGCGGCGCAAACGAAACGCGATCTTGCGAAGCCTCGTACAGCATCGCGCCCCAGCGGTTGTGGGAAGCGGAAATGCTTTGCCGCAAAGTGGTCGCGACCATCTGAAGATGAGGAAATCTTTCAACCACCCGACGAGCGACTTCGGGATAGCGGTCAATCTGCAATCTCCCCGCCAACGCGTCGGAGTCCTCCGGGTGAATCCCCAACACATCGCCACAATCTTCTTCGTTGGCAATCAGAACGTCCACACTGGCGAGAACCTCGGGCATCACTTTCTGCGCCAGATCTCTCGGGGAGCTTCCCGGTTCCCATCGCCAGAGTTTGCCGCGAAAGTTCAAATCGCAGGAGACCGTCAAACCAGCAGCCTTGGCTTCACGGACAGCGGTGATCGTTGCTTCTGCTGCTTGAGAAGAAACCGCCGGCGTGATTCCAGAAACGTGAAGCCAACCAGCACCCTGAACGATTCCGTTCCAATCGTAAGCACTGGCATCGGTCTGACTAATGGCGGAGTGATCGCGATCGTAGATCACCCGGCTTGGTCGCTGATTCGCACCGGTTTCCAAAAAGTACAAACCCAGCCGGCCATAGTCTGTTCGCAGCACATGAGACGCGATGCCAGCAGCCTGCATGGTTGCGATGCAAGCGTCCGCCAAGTCGTTGTTCGGCAGCGCCGTCACGAAGGTCGCATCGGCGCCCAAGAACGACAGGGATGCCGCAACGTTCGCTTCGGCGCCCGCGAAAGTCACATTCAGCGAGCCTGGTAGACCTTGCCGAAGTCGCATGAATCCGGGCGGCGTCAGCCGGCCCATGATCTCGCCGAAGGTGATGATGCGGATGTTTGGAGTGGTTTGCGACATGGCTCGATTCAAAATTGGCTGAAGTTCCCTGCATTAGCATAAGTGGATTCAGCACCGCTGCGAACACGGCCAGGACGTTTGCCAAGCCAAGGTACTGGTGCTCGCTAACCCTGGCCCAAAGAAACTGCTAAACTTGTAGCACCATGAAACAGATCGTAACTGTCGTCCGCCCGCATCTTGCCGAAGAAGTCCTGTCCGGACTGCGTCGGGCGCCGATTGAAGCGCTCAGCGTCACCGAGGTGAAGGGATATGGTCGCCAGAAAAGTTATCTGGATGAGTATCAGGAAACGGAATACTCCGAAGCCTTCGTCCCCAAAGTGGAGATCACACTTTGGGTAGACGATTCACGGTGCGAGGAGATCTTGGAAAAGATTGTCGCCGTTGCCCGCAGTGGACGGATCGGCGACGGCAAGATCTTCGTGTTGCCTGTCGGCAGCTTTCTTTAAGCTCGCTTGCGACGTCGACGCCGAGCAAACCAGACGGTGCCAAGTCCCAACAATGCAAACGACGATGGCTCGGGGACGGCCGTAACAACGCTGGCACCAAAAAACACTGGTGCCGTCTCGTCCAAGTTCAGATCGATAAAGGCATCGGTTGGCCCCATGAACGGAAAGATGTCGACGACCGATGCATCCCCCGTGGGATTGGCAGCTGTCAGGTTAAAATGGAACACGGTATATGCTCCGGGGGCAAGAGCCGAACTACCCACAGTTCCTGCATCAATATTGATGAATTCTCCATATTCCCCAACCGTTGAGTCAGTACGCGGCATAATGCCATAGTTTTCAATGGACTCTTGCTGCGCCATATTTGATAGAGGTGACAAAACGATCGGAGGCATCACAGTCACGTCAAATGCACCCAGATCCGAGCGCACCCGACCTCCTAAGCTCGCAGCTCCGAGATCAAGCTCACTATCTCGAAAGCGAAGATCGAAGCTATATCCAAACAAGTTACCGCCAGGAGTCCCCATCGCTTCGGGAGTCACTTCAATCACAACGGAACCTTCAATCGCTTGATCTGGGGCCGCAGCCAAGACGCTATCGATATCCGCGTCATTGCGATCAAGGTCGATGCGAATGATATAACCCGCTTCACACGGAAGGCACAGAACAAGAAATGCCAAGAGGAGCAGTGAGCGCGCGGTATTCATCTGTGGAACCTGAGAAGAGAAGAGGGTCCGGGAGACAGGGTAATCTGTACAATCCCTGAATCGATGTTAACCGAGTATTCTGAGAGAGAACAGACTGTCCTTGCCTCGATTAGTAAAATTCAGAGTTCGAGTCACCCCGAGTTTTTCCGAAGAGAACCGCGAAAGATGGACTGGCCCCCTCTCCCTGACTACGGCTGCATCCCGCGTTGGCCGCAGGATGGCCAAGCGTTCATCCACCCCGACGATCTGGCCGTTGCCTCCCGCTGCTTTCCCAGCGAACGCGTCTTTCGTCGCGATCGGTTTGATGGCGAGTACTATCACTACAGCTATGGCGAAATCGTGTTTCGACTTCGCCCCAGCTTGTGGCTGAAGGTCAAGACAGACGGGATCGACATCGGCGATCAGGTTGAAACTCTCGGCGTGGCCATGGAACGAGAATTGTTCGTCGCCGAGGTTTGGGGCATGTATTTCGTGCGGCGTAAAGGCTGCATCCTTTACCGTCTGCGACGCGGATCCACGATGGTCCCGAGACTCTATACCTGTCAGCAGCTTCGTTTGCTGAGCACGAAAACGTCCGTCCGCCCCAGCGAAACGATTCATCCAACGCCCAAGTGGCACGGCGAAAGCGAAACGCTCAAAGCCGACTTGTAGAAGATGTCTTGAACTCGGTTCAGGCGACCTTCTTGCCGCCTGGGGCTCGGAGATCGAAAAGCCCAAAGATCTCGTCTCGATTCAATCCGCCACCGCGAGCCGGCGTTCCTGATTCAGCAAACAGTGTGTCGAACATTTCGCGCTTTTGATCGAGCACTGCTGCGATTCTCTGTTCGATGGTGTTCATTGCCAACATCCGAGTCACTGTCACAGCTCCTTTAGCGCCAATCCGATGCGCGCGGTTGATCGCCTGGTCTTCGATGGCGGGATTCCACCAGCGATCGAAGAGAAACACGTACTCGCAGAACTGCAGGTTCAAACCCACACTGCCGGCGCCGTAGCTCATCAAGATCACGCTGCAGTCAGGATCATTCTTGAATTGATCGATCACACCGTCGCGTTTCTTGTGGGGAATCCGACCGTGGTATTGCAGCGGGCCGAACCGCTCCAATGCGGGCACCATTTTGTCGATGCTCTTGACCCATTGGCTGAACACGATTGCCTTCTTTCCGCTGGCGGCAACCTCTTCCATGTCCGCCTCCAGCCGCTCCAGTTTCGCGCTGCTCCCTGTCGCAGGATCAAAATTACAAATCTGTTTCAGTCGCAGGACCAGTTCAAAGACATGTTGAATCGTCAGCTCCTGATCCAATTCTTCGAGCTGAATCACCCCCTCTTGCTCGGCCGATTCGTAGGTCGCCCACTGCTCAGGTGTCAGATCCAACTCCGCATCTCGATACAACTTCGGTGGCATGTCGTCCATCACCATGTCTTTGGTGCGGCGCAGGATGTAATCGCGAGACGACTTCGCCATCTCAGCCATCGGCATGCCGATCTTCAAATGGCCCGGTGCCAAATAATCGAAGATGCCCACCAGATCATCCGGCGAGTTTTCTACGGGAGTTCCCGTCAATGCCCAGGATCGCGTGCGCGGAATCGCACGGACGATTTCGCTGGTCGTGCTGTTTCGATTCTTGATCCGCTGTGCCTCGTCCAGCACCACCAAGTCGAAATGCAACCCACTCTCCAGCACCGTTTCCTTGTCGCGCATCAGCAGTTCGTAGTTGGCGACTTTGACGGGCACTTCGGGCGATCGCCATTGAAAGTCTCGCTTGGCTGCGTTGCCCTCGATCGTCGCGATCGGAATCTCAGGCGCCCACACACTGAACTCACGCATCCAGTTGGTCACCAGCGGCTTCGGACAAACCAACAAGACGCTGCGCAGTTGTCCGCTACACAACAGCAAGCGGATCGTGCTGATCGCCTGCATGGTTTTCCCCAAACCCATCTCGTCGGCCAACACGCAGGCGTAACGCGGGAACATGAACGCGATTCCATCCAGCTGATAGGGAAACGGTTCAAAGGGGAAGTTCAGTTGTCCGCTGCCAACCAGCAGGTCTAGTGGTGGCTGCAACAGGTAGTAAAGGCGATCTTGAAGTTTGACGACATCGTTGGGCGGCTTGATCCGATGTCGCTTCAACGACTCCATCCGCTTCTTTTTCTTCTTGGCGTCGCCTGGACTCGGCTCCACCGAGTTGGCGGGAGCTTTCGGTGGGACCCACTGATTCTCGGGGAACAGAAAGCCGGTTGTGCGCGTAGTCAGCTTCGAAACACGGATCGGCAGCGAGCGGGGCACGATCGGCTTGAGATCCAACGAATACGTATCTTCAGGAACAAGCGAATCGATCGACCAACTGTTCTTGGTATCAATCTCTGCCTGCAAGCTGGACGCAGAATCTCGTTGCCACATACGGGGTCTCATGGAGGGTGGACGGGTGCGTCGAGAGAGTCGTGATCAGGCCGCGCGGGATTCGGGTGCCATTGCTGCTTGTGAGTTTGCGCGTGCGATTTGAGAATGTGCTTCCTTGATCGCCTCGCGGATCCGCTCGAACGGTTCCACAGCGTCAGGCAGGTCCGCAAGCTTGCCGGTCAACTCGCGAACAGCGTCCGCTTTTTCGATCGGCACTTGCAGATTCGAACCTGCCAATTCAACGGCCGTGAAACCCGTCAATGAATCGGCGGTGATCGGGCCTTCCTCTTTCTCGGCCGCCTCTGCAACGATGGCGATCGGAAAATCGACGACCGATTCAATCGACAACGATTCCGGCTGATCGCAACACAACAACGAAATTGGCGTCCTGCATTTCTTGACCAGCAAGGGGCCGATGACTTCACCGATCAAGTGATCTCGCAAGCTAGGGCCAAACAGGATCTCGTGCGCTCGCGACGGGCGAATCGGAAGGGTGCATTGAAACTCCAGCGGTCGGCCGCCACTGGTCAACAGTAACAGGCCGCCAGTCCACCCTGTGCGCTCGTCGTCGACGACAGTGAAGTAGGCAATGTTCGCTGCGTTCAGCTGTCCCATGCGTCAAGTTGATCCAAGAGTGTTGTGCACCGATTTCACACTCGCGAAAACGGCTTCGAATACAAAAGCGTGAAACTGCACCGCTCCGAAAAAACTCGCACCGATGACGTACCACCACCTACTCTTCGACGAGCCGGTTATGCCGACTTTAGCGGTTGCACGACAAATCACCCCTTCGTGAAAAGCAAGCAAAAAGATGCGGGTTATAAGGAACTTTTTTTCACTTTGCGGCAAAAACAATGGACCTAGGACAAATGCTCGACAACACAAAATTTCTGTGGTTATACTCAGCAGAGCTTTCGGCGGATGACGTCGAGCTCAACAGGAAGTTCATTCAGGAAGTTGGAAGGTAATCAAGCCATGTCGTACGAGCACGAACCTATCTCACCTATGTTCCGGATCGATGTTTCGGCAGAGACTGACGCGAATCAGCCTGAGCCACCTCAAGATAAGGTTGTGCTGGAATTGTTGCGTCAGATGGTCGCGAGCCAGCAGCAACAAAACCGATTGCTAGAAGAATTGGTTCAGCAGAACGTTGCTGCCAACAAGCAGCGAGCCAACGAACTGCAGCAGTGGAAGAACGCCAATCCAGAATTGGCACGCTCATGTCGCCAAGCCGCTGAAACCCTCAGTCGCGTGCAAACACAGTTCCTTGACACGTTGACCGAAGAAATCGCGGACACCGAAGAGCACTTGGTGGACGGCGAGTACGTGCTGAACGAATTCGTGGATCGATTTGGCCCCCGATTGGCACACCTCAACGGTGTTCTGCAAGTCCTCGCCCAACTTGGCGGAACCGCAGAACCCTCCAATCAGTAGTGTAGAACAATTGTCCCCCATTGTTTCTCGCTCGCAATGCGAGCGATTGCGAAGAGCCTTGGCGCAACTTCGGTTCGCCAAAACGGCTGTGATTGGCATGCGAAAGACGCTCTCCCGTCGCTACCGCGTCCGGCCTACATTTCTTTAACCTCCCCTTCGGGCCCTTTGGGGAGGTGAATTGTCCTTGCCAATCTCGTGAAAGTGAGGCCAATCAGCCTTCAATTCGCTTGCGACAGCACGGCCATCACCACCGCCGCGGTCAACAAGCAGGCTCCGAAAGCCCGCGTAAGCATCACTTTGTTGCCGTGGTCTGCTTCCACGCCGCCCCAGATTTTGGCGGCCGACCAAGCCAACGCGACTCCCCAGAACGCTCGCAACGCGTAAATCACGTTGACGCGAACGGCATCGCCAAAGACACCGACTGCCACGACGATACAAATCGCTTGCAGCGCCACCAGAGCTGCACCTGGCACCAATCGGTTTCTGACCTTGGGCTGTTTCAAGTTCGACCAATCCACCCACGGGATCAGCGCAAGGGTCGACAATCCCACGAACCAATAGGCGATGGGTAAGATCCGGCCGGCACCCCAGTTCGGGGCCCAGCTTTGCACCAACACGTCGAAGGTTGCGAAGCTACCCGCTGCACAGCTCGCCAACCCGATCGTCATCAGCGCAGCACGCGGTTCACCACGTCCGGTCCACTGAATCAAACCGATCCCAGAGGCCGCCAGCACCGCTGCGATCCACACCGATCGCGGTAGCGCCTCGCCGCCAACCGAAGTCACCAGGATCGCTACAAAGACGACCTTCACGCCCAGCACTGGCGTGGCGATCGACACATCACCGCGTTCAATCGCCAAGTAGGTGAACGTCAGCCCCATCCAAAACAGGGCTGCGATCACGGCGGGTTGCCAAAGCATCACCAAAGGTTGCCCGCTGCCTCCGAAAAGCCACAAAAACGAGAAGGCAAAGCTCGAGCAAACGTTGGTCAGGAAAAGCGTGGTGACAGTCGTCGCCCCCAGCTCGCCGGCGCGTTTGATCAGGATCAGTCCGCAGACAAGTAGAACGCTAGCCAACAGAGGAAGCAGCAGATGCATCGACGCAGCATAGTGAAGCCGCCCGGCGATCGTGAGGGGGGAGCGTGGAACGGACTCTCGGCACCCTCCCGTGAAACCAATGAAACTCACCGAGGCTCGAAATCGATCTGGCATCTTCCGGTGGCGACGTGTTAATCACAGAACTTCTGGTTTCTCGCCGCGAATCGTGGTTTCACTATTGAACACTCGGTCACTCTCACGACTTTTGCTGTTTTTCCTGGCACTGCTTTCGATCACGTCGATTGGCTGTGTACGGCGGAGGATGATGGTGCGGACCAACCCGGCCGGAGCGACGGTCTCGGTGGACAATCAGGTGATCGGAACGACTCCCGCTGCGACCAGTTTCGTCTACTATGGAACACGCGAGTTCCGCATTGAGAAAGAAGGATACCGCACCGAGACCATTCGACGAAGATTCAACCCACCTTGGTATGAGATCCCTGGGCTCGACTTCATCGCCGAGACGCTTTATCCAGGTGAACTTCGCGACGAACGGATCATCGATGTAGAAATGGTTCCTCAAGTGGTGGAACCGTCGGAGAACGTGATCGGCCGCGCCGATGCGTTGCGAGCCCAATCACAGGCCGGCATCATTACCGCACCACGCTGACCAAGCCAACATGCAACCCTCCAAAACGGTCGTTCTGATCACGCCCGTTTGCCTGCTGTTGCTGTTTGGATCCACCCTTATCGGCGTCGACCGGCTCGCCTTTCGCGACGTCAGTTTTTTCTACACGCCGCTGTATGACTACGTGGCCCAGCGCACTGCGACGGACTGGATTCCGCTTTGGAATCCGCTGGACCAGACAGGAATCCCACTGCTGGGCGAAACGACGACCGCAGTCCTGTATCCCATTCGCTATCTGTTGTTCTCTCTGCCGCTTTCGACCGAGACGGCCATCAGTTGGTACGTGCTACTGCATCTCGTGCTTGCCTCAATCACCGCTCGCACGGCCGCGCGGTGGAACGGGATCAGCCCTTCGGCGGCGGACTTCGCTGGCCTGGCGTACCCGATGTCTGGCAGTCTGTTGTTCCTGTATACCAATCCACCGTTCCTGGTGGCTGCGGCTTGGTTGCCGCTGGTCATCGGTGGACTACTCTCAAAAAATCAGAAACTCACCGACCGGCGAACCATCATCGCCGGCATTGCGCTTGCGATGATGATTTTGGGTGGCGATCCGCAAACCGGGTTGCACGCGATGATCGTCGTCGGAGCAGTTTGGCTGGCCCGTTTGATTCGCCGACGAGTCCAACCTCGCACCATCGCACCGCTTCTGTTTGCACCGCTCTTGGCTTCGGTTCTAGCTGCTCCCCAGTTGGCCGCATCGATCTCATGGAGTCGCCAAAGTGAGCGCGCCGTCAGCGACACCGAATCACTCTTTGATCCGCCCGTTGTCGGGCAGCGCAAACACGAAACGTTCCAGTTTTCGCTGCCCCCCTGGCATGCGATCGAGTTGCTGACGCCCCATGCGTTTGGTGATCTGCTGCCGCAACATCGTCGTCTGAGCCAACTGATACCCGGCGACGGTCGCATGTGGACACCGAGCATTTATATGGGTGTCGGTGCCGCCGCGGCCTTGCTGTTGACGTTCGTCGGGCTTCGACGCGAGTGCAATGTCTGGACAGCAATCATGTTGGTCACGTTTGCGCTGGCCTGCGGTCACTTCGGCCTATGCTGGTTGCTTCAAGCGACCACCCATTCGCTGCTGGACACAGACAGCGCTGCCGGTGGGGCGTATTGGTGGCTGTATCAATGCCTGCCTGGCTACGATTCGTTTCGTTACCCCGCCAAGTGGTTGCCCGTCTTTTCGTTCTCGGTCGCCATGATCATCGGCCATCGTCTCGACCGCAAGGATTGGATGATCCAGTGGCAGCGTGTGCTTCCGATTCTGCTGGTGATACTTTCGCTTGGGCTGCTGTTCGTCTCGGTTCTAAAATTGGATCCGACTTGGATCGCGTCTCCTGATTCGCTACCCCGCGATGAGTTTTGGGGGCCGCTGGATGTGGACGCAGGTTTGCGCCAGGTGCAGTACTCGCTGTGCCACTCACTGATCGTCGTCGCAGCGATTGGAGCCTTGCTTAGAATTGGTACGCTACGACAATGGACGAAGCCCTCGATTCTGACCGTGCTATTGCTGTTGTTGGCATGTGAACTGACAGTTTCGGGCTATGGGATGATCGCGCGAGTGAATCGCCACGCAGAGACGGAGTTGCTTCAATCTTTCGCAATGCCAAAGGCCGGTTCCAAACGAATGCGAACGCAAGCTGGTGAGGGATGGCCAGCCAACTGGAGAGAACAGGCCAGCGATACACGGTTGCTGGAAGTCGAAGCCAGCACGCGGGCGGCCCAGTTTGGCAGACGACACTTGGACGATCGCGTTTCCATGCTGAACAACATGGTGTCGATCCAAAGTGAATCCATGCGCCAGTTCTGGACCGCCAACCGACAGCTTGCTCAAGGAATGAGCGCCGCACAACAACGGCAACACTGGAAGACCCTGCGTGACTGGCTGATGATCGACTCGGTGATCAGCACCAATGGGCAACCCAAAAGCCACGATCCGTTTTCGCTGGTAAACGTGAACCGTCAGCTGACCGAGCCATTCCTTCACGCTCGGATTTTCACGCAGTGGAAATGTCAGCCGGACGTTTCGATTCACGAGCGTTTGACGGCGATGTCCGGAGGAGACCGCACGCCCGTTGTCGCTGCAAGTTCGGATTTATCGTCTGCGAAGATCGATAGCTCCGAGGCCTGCGTTCAAATCATCAACTCCAAGCCGGAGTACGTCCATTTGCAAGTCGCATCCGCGGAAGGCTGCTTGGTCACACGTCCCGAACTGCAAGACGGTCACTGGACTGCCGAGTACGCTGTGCAAGGATCGAGAGCCTGGAAAACAGCGACGGTGTATCGCGTTGACGTGCTG
>JBGCGI010000065.1:0-4316 GCA_045110715.1 Rubripirellula sp. | reverse complement strand
TGTCCTTGGGGCCGTCATAGAGCGTCGCGGAGTATTGCCCCACCGTTTTCCCATTGATCGTGGCATCTCCCTCCGCGACAACATTCATTCCCGGGAGATTCATGGCCGGCGCCCCATGCCACTCCCAGCCAAGGAGGCCTTTGACCGAGTCTCCCTTCTTCATTCCGCTCCCCTCGAAGAGCCAATGCTCCGGCATCGCGCAGGTCCAATCGCCGACGCCCATGCCGCGCCCGCTGGGCTGCTGGTTGTCCAGTCGTCCTCCCATCAGCTGCGCACCATCTGGGCCCATGTTTGCCTGGAACTCCTTGTCGTTCAGCATCCTTTTCAGCAGCTGCTGCCGAGCCGTTTCAGGAATGTTCTCTGGCGTCGGAATGAACCAACCTTCACGTCGTGTCATCCGGTTCGGCTTTCCGTCCGCAGAAGGATACAGGGGCGCGACGCATAGCACCGAGTTGCCGCCGAAGAACGCCAGGCTCACTCCTGAGTCACGAGCTTTCAAGACATTGTCGTACATCTCCAGGCTCCAGTATTCGTCGTGCCCCACCGAGATGAATCCCTTCGCACGAAACAAGCCGGCCGGATCGGCGTGCGTGTCGATGTTGGAGATGTAAGACACGTCGTAACCATGCTTCTCCATCCAAAACGCGAGCGGAAATTCCCAAGGCAGATACTCACCGGAGCCACCTGATTTCTTGAGCGGATTGACCGGGTGCGTGAACAAACCGTAGGGCCTGTCGAAGCTGACCGTGCCGCTGGGCACACCGGTAGTCTTCCAGTCTTCGTGATCGGTGTAGATCTCGGTGGCCGCCGTATCATTAAAAAAAAAAGACCAAGTCATGTCGCTACACTGAAACAACAAATCACAGGGTCGGTCATCGCGAACGATGAAGATGACGTAGCTCTGAATGTTCTCTTTCTCAGCGGTCAGCTTCCCCAGGTAGACACCGCTCAGCCAATCGCCGGGGATTTCCAGTTCCACCGAAGGCTCCCACTGGCATTCGCGCACGTAGTTTTCACCGATGGGCGGATCCGGTTGCGTGACGCCTTTGAGTGAATCAAAAGTTTTCACAAGTCGTGCGCCATCGCCGTTGTAGTAGCCCGTGCGAAAGATCTCCAACTTGAAATTGGAGACCGGGTTCGTGCTGACCATGATCCGCAGCTTCTCACCAGCCCGAACACTGTTGGCACTGCAGTAGCCCTCAATCCATGGGCAGCGCCCGTTTTTGAGATTCTTGTTGATCATACCCGGGAGCTGGCGGGTCTTGGTCAGCTGCCAGTCGCGCGTACCGGGCTGGGCGTTCTCACGCTTGATCAAATCGCGACCGGCCGTGTGGGTTTCGGCGGAATGCACGAACTGATGCGTTCCTGTTGCAGCAATCAGTCCGGCAGCAGCAGCCCCCTTGATCACTTCGCGGCGTTCTACTTTGCGAGTGGAGTTGTCTTGATTCGTCATTTATTTCCCTCTGTCGAAGATGTTGTCGTTTGATCGCCGCTCGAAGCCCCTTCGGCTGGCTTTGACGCTTTCAGAAAGGCCACGAGGTCTGCGATCTCTTCTGGTTCCAAAAGTTTATCCAGCCCGTCGGGCATCAAAGAGACACTCGAGTACCGTGCCTGTTGAATGTTTCGATACAGTACTGATTCAGCGACGCCTTCCGCTGATGAAAGAAACATTTCATCGACAGTTTCTTTCACAAGCAGGCCAGACACGACGTTTCCGTCTTTCGTCAGGACGTTCACTATCTCGTGGTAGCGAGCGATCGACGCACTCGGAAACACAATCGCTTCCAATAAGTCTCGCTCGCTGCGTATCGCACCTATCCAGGTCAAGTCTGGCCCCAGCCGAACGCCCTTGTCGGCCTTGAGATGACAAATCGTGCATTTGGATTTGTCTTGATTGTTGAATAGTCTTGCGCCGCGTTTTGCGTCACCGTTTGGAAGATAAGCTGCGAGTTCATTGAGTCGTCGCTCCTGCTGTGCGAGCTTCTCCTGATTTGGTTTCTGCCATCTCGCAGGCAGAATCTTTGGATAGGCATCCGTCCGAACGCTTCGCTGATCGGCCTTCCGCATCAAGCGTACTTGTTTGACCAGCGGATGTTTTTCGGGCAGGCTTCCCACGTCCCCCATTTCATAGAGTGCGTAAACAATGGCATGACTTAAGAACGGATCCATCTCGGAAGAATAAGTCTGCACTAGCTGCCCCGCCGCTTCGCCATCCCCAATTCTGCCCAGGGCCATAGCGGCCAAGCGACGTAGCAAGGGATCGTGCTGTGAAAAGATTTCTAAGAGCGGCTTCAATGCGTCTCGATCACGCCACAACGCAATGCTGTGGATGGCCGCTGCGCGCACGTCAGCGGCTTCACCAGACAGGAACTCTCGAACAGCAGCCCGAGCTTGCGAACCCGGGATTCGGTGTAATGTCCAAACTGCGGGGATTCGAGCGGGGGATGAACGCAGCGCGTCGATGTTGTTTTCTGCCGCCAATGCATCGATCGCACGCTTGACCACTGCCGGTCGCTGATCGGCAAGCCAATCGACCTGAGGTTCGTTCCAGTCGAGCATAAGTCCCCGAGCGTCAGTAGGTGGGATAGGCTTTCCGCCTGTCGGTGCTCGCGATTTGACAGGCTGGAAGCCTATCCCACGTTCGCTCTTTTTCTGCATCCGATAGATCGCACCGAGAACGTTGGGCTTGGCGATCTTCGATGTTGGACAACAGATCATGTACCAACTTCCCGTATCTGCAACCAACAGGCTGCCGTCGGCATCTTCGATCACATCAGTCGGATGAAAATCGGATTGATCGCTTTCGATGAAGGTACTGGTTTCCGCGGAGTGGGACGATCCGGATTTGGCGAGTTGGTGCCTCGACACACGGCGCGTGTTGAATTCCGTGAGGATCAGATCGCCCTTCAAACCCGAAGCGCCATGTCGCGGCATCACCATGCCCGACGGTGCGGCGGGGCCGAGCTGCGCAAGTACCGGCAGGAAACCTCCCGTGTTGGGATGCGGAGTGAGCACGCGCGGATTCTTCCGACCGTACGTTCCTCCGTACACCGCATGTAGAATTCCATCACGTCTTCCGGGCTTTGAGAGATCAAAGAAAGTGCCACTGAGAAACCGCTCGCCAGTTTCGTTGAATGCCAAACCAACGGGATTGTTCATTCCGCCGGTGATGACTCTTTCCAATTGGCTGCCATCGGGTCGGGCGCGGTAAATATGGGCAGCATGTGACACCTGCGTTCTACCGTTAGTCAGGTCGTGCTCTTGCGGAGCAAAGGCCCCCTTGCACCAGTAGAAGAAACCATCCGGTCCGAGATACGGGCCGTGCATGTCATTCCCACATCCTTCGATGCTGCCGCCATCGAACCATTCGGTTCGCTGATCCGCCACATGGTCGCCGTCGGTATCGCGCAGTTTCCAAATATGTGGCGGGGCTCCGACGTAGACTGCGCCGTCGTGAACAAGAATGCCTTCCGGCAAAGGCAACTTGTCTGCGAACACACTTGATTCATCAAAGACTCCGTCTCCGTCGATGTCGACCAATCGCAGCACTCGATGTTGCGGATCCTTGAGTTGAACTGGTGCTTTGTCCGTGTTGCCTGAACTATCAGTGACGTAGAGAACTCCGTCCGTGTCGAAACACATGTGCATGGGCCGCTGCACCAATGGCGGACCGGCGATCCGCTGAATCGAAAAGCCATCGGGCAATTGAAACTGGTGCTTGCCGAGTTTCACCTCGTTCGCCGGCGCGACACTACATGGCAATGTCAAGAACGTGAAGGAGATCGCTGCGCATAAGAAAATGTTCTGGTTCATACAGTCGCCGCAACGATAATGGGGATCGCATTCTTCAACATTGAATTCGCTGCGTTGTAAGATGGTGGAGCAGTTCCGTTCTTAGCATCGCGTGAACAATAAGTGGGATAGGCTTCCAGCCTGTGATGGGTGAAACGACAGGCTGGAAGCCTATCCCACATGGAAACTCGTCAGTTGTTCTTTACGCGTTTTTTACCGAATCACTTCGTTGTCTCCAGACGTTTCACCTGGCGACCGGGCGCGTGTTGAGAATAGTGATACCACCGATCGGAAAACGTCGCTGATTCGACAAGTTCGAATCGCATCTGCCTGTCATCTGCCCACCTGACTTCGGCTCGAGTCGCGACCCCGCTGTCCGCGTCCGCCCAGAAATCAATCCACTCTGGGGCATTCCGTGAACCAGATCTCAAATTGGCTCGAACGTGATGCTCGGAAGCACCCGCCGAATCAATGAGTTCTACGTCGTATGTGCGCTCGGCCAACGATAGCAAATCAGCCATTTC
>JBGCGI010000064.1:0-23509 GCA_045110715.1 Rubripirellula sp. | reverse complement strand
AACATCCAACACTTCGAATCCGCCATCACCAGAGACCAGGATGAGCTGCCCATTTCTCAATGGTAGTTCGTCCTCGTCATTGATCGCCAACGCTGGCGTCGCCAACGGAAAGGCACCGATCTGCGTCACCGCGTTGGGATCACTCGCGTCCAGCACCAGCAATCCCGAATCGTCCGCGACGTAGGCGATCAGAGTCGAACTTGTCCCGATCAGCGCGACGTCGTTCGCATTGATCCCGTTCGGAGAGAATTGGCCGACAACGGAGACATCAACGCGGTCTGCAGTATTGTCGAAAAAGACGCGGATTCCGTTTTGGCTCGTGAATTCGATGTTGAACAGCTCATCGGGTTCCACGATGGTGTCAGCCGTCAGATCAACAGTAAAGCTCTGAACCTCGCCGTTGGTACCGGCGAAGGTGAGCACGCCCGAGGTGGCCGAATAATCGACTCCAGCGACCGCACCGCCAGGGATGTCAACCGTCGCTGCGCTAATCGAGAACGGCTCGTCCGACTGTCCATTCAAGGTCACGGTCACCGTCGCGCTTCCGCCGTCTTCGGCAACCACAACATCGGCGACCGACAACTCCAATCCATCGTCGTCATCGATACGGAAGCTACCGACTGAGCTGACGTCAACACTGGCGGTTGGATTGCTCAACACAACGTTGAACTGTTCGTCTCCCTCTGAAAAATCATCGTTAACGATTGGAATACTGATGAACTGTTGCTCGCCAGCATTGCCGGCAAAGTTCAATGTGCCGGTTGGATTCTGATAGTCGGCCGGTTCGGTGGTGACATCCACAATCGAGTACTCGACGCTAAACGGTCCACCAGCCGCGCTGTCCAGCAAAACGCTGATGTTCACGGTTCCAATTTCTTCATTGAAGCTCTGATTCTCGACAGTCAGCGTTGCACTCGTAGGCGCCGCGGCTGCGTTGATGACGAGCTGCGCGTCGCTGTCTGTCAAGATGCGGGTCGGGTTGGTGGCAACTTCGTCGCGCCACAGAATCAGGTCGCCATCGCCGTCGGCAAACGTCACGGCATCCTGAGTACCGAATGTTTTCCGCACGCTCAACTCATTGATCAGAAATAGCACATCCGCCGCCGACACCATTCCGTCTTCATTGGCATCGCCGCGTAGCGAAAGACTGCCAGCTGTCAGATCATTCAACACCAGAATCGGATCCAAAACGGTGACCAAACCGTCCCCGTTGATGTCCAGGGGCAGCGTAGGGTTATCTGGTCCCGCAAGTCCACTACCCAATCCGCCATTGCTGGCGTTCATCGAGGGCACCAAAGAAACGATCAGGTCTTGGATGGGCGCGTTGATCAGCACCGGGACACTGAGTGCATCAAACGGCACACTCGCATCGGGCGGTGGTGACGTGGCACCTGCGGCACCAACATTCTGGAATCCACTGGCTTCGTCAAACGTCCCGATGGGCAGTGACCCAAAGTACTCGCCACCCACAGTGCGTGAATTTTGAATCAAGTTGAACGGGACCGCCTCTGGGTTGATCTGACCACCACCAAGAAGTGGATCGACGACCTGTGTCGTCGAAGCGATGGGAACAGAAGTTCCTTGAACCACGCCAAGAATGGCGGGCTGGTTTTGGTTGACCAAGTCCGTGCCGAGGAACCGGATTTCGGTAACAACCTCCCCCGTCGTCGGGTTCGTGATTGGATTGGCGACCGAGAATTGTTGGGCTGTGTATCCGAATTGCGTGATCACCGACCCCAGTGTGCCGATAGGATCGTTGACATAGTCGACAACGTTGACTGTGACCGGCGGAAAGCCGCCGCCGGCGACACTGAACTGAATCGTTCCGATGATTTCAGTTCCCAGAGCCTGAGGAAAGTTCAGCAGCTGTGTCGTTGTCAGCGCCGGGACCAGGACACCCTGCGTGCTGAGCGTGATATCCGAGACGAACTTTGCCACACCCTGTTGGTCAATTGGATCCCGCAGATCCATGTAGCCAAGTTCCAAGTGGAAGACATCCCCAACGGTGACATTGATCGTACCGTTGATGTCCGGCACGATTGCATTGTCGTTGATGTCGCGAGCCTGCAGCAGCAGCTCAACAACCGGGGCAGTATCTTCGCCCTCAAATGCGCCGACGTCAGCGACCGGGATGCTGTCGCCGTTCCCGTCTTGAGGCCTCGGCAGTCCTCGTGCGTCGAACTGCACCACCATTGTGGTCGCCGCGTCAATCGCCGGGCTACCGACTTGTAACGCATGTGTAAGGACCCGACCGCCGTTGTCTTGCAATGGCCCAAGCAATGGATCAGTACTGCTCAAATCACTTGCGCCGAAACCCATTGACGTGTCGTCATCGATGTTTCCACCCAGTGAATTGAAGACGCCTGGTACGGCAGCGCCCGTACCGCCCGCGAAAATCGAATTCTCGATATCGATCGCTTCACCCTGGCCGGCAATGTTCGATCCGAGTCCAACCGGAGTTGAGTTGTTGACGATGGTCGAATATGTGATTCGTCGCGTGACAGTGTTATCCGTATTGCTATACAGAATCCCTCCAGCATTGCCGCTGGTCGAGGTGTTATTGCTTACCGTGACGTTCTCTAGCGAGATTCCCGCATCAGCTACGCCGATTCCACCACCGTCACTGGTGGCCTGATTGTTCGACACAGTGACTTGGGATGCCGTCAGCGTCGGCGTCCGCAGGATCCCCGCGATGCCGATTCCGCCGGCCCTCCCGCCATTGGCAAAGTTGCCGTCGATTGTCGACTGGCTAACAGTGACTTCAACGTCAACCGCGCCGATTCCACCACCCTCTGCAACGGTCGTGTTGCCGCTGATCGTCGATCCACCAATGATCAAGACTTTGGGAGTCGAGGGGAGCGCCGTTTCGTCGATCACGCCAATACCGCCACCGCCGGCAGAATTGGAAGTAGCATCGTTGGTTGTGATTGTCGAATTCAGAATCGTTAGATTGGAGGCGACGCCCGCCACTCCGGCACCAGCTGGCGCAACGTTGTTGGTCACCGTGATTCCAAGCAAACTAACATCAGCGGAAAGAATCGCCAGCCCGCCACCACCGTCCTCAAATGCCAACCCGCCACCGGTGACCATGTTTCCATCAAAGGTTGTGCCCTCGATCGTCCCATCCGAGTTGAACGACTCGAATCCACCACCACCCGAGACAGACGTGTTCCCGTCGATGCGACCACCAACGACAGTGAACGGACTGTTGAGCGTGTAAACACCGCCACCACCTGAGTCACTTCCCTGTGCAACGTTGTTCGCTACATCACTATTGAACAACTCCAGACGACTGGACCTGGCATAGATTCCACCACCCGAATCACCAGCCGAGTTCCCGCTGATCGTGACGTTATCAAATGTCGAGGCCTCGTCACCATTGAAAAACACTCCACCGCCGTAGCCAGCGCCCGTGTAGGCGCCATTTGGACGCAACGGATCGCCCGCTGTGTTCCCTGAGATCGTGGAGTCTTGAACAGTCAAACCTCCGAAGCCCCCATGGATGTACCGAATTCCTCCACCGAACAACGTCGCTGTGTTGTTCACAATCATCGAATTCGTGACGTTCACGTTTCCGGACACAAAGAGACCACCTCCGGAACTGAAGTCTCCTGGATTGCCCAGATCCTCCGTTGCAATATTGTTCTGAATGATGACGCTATCCAAAGAAAGATCAATGCGTTCCGCAACCGCCCGGATACCACCACCATCAGCACCTTGCGAGTCACCATTCTGAATCGTCATCCCAGTGAACGATGCATTGAATGGTGTCGCAACGACACCTGAAATGTTGATGACTCGTGACTGTCCGTTTGCATCAATCACGACAGCGCTTGGGTCGCCAGCATTGCCAACAAACGAGATGTCTTGGCCAGCGTTGATGCTGAGTTCACCGTTGAACGCATCCAACACATAGCTGCCGTCAGCGATTCGAATCTCATCAGCGCCCGGGTTCGCTTCGGCTTCTTGGATAGCAAGGCGAATCGTACAATTGTTGTTGCCCGTAGCATTGTCGGCCGCGCATATGCCCAGCGTATCATCAGCCGTCGAATCGACAAAGTAAGTCGCCAAAAGACGACGTGATTCAAGCGTCTCCAAACGGTGACCACGTCGACTCGGCTTGGAGCGCCGAGAATCTTGCCGAAGGCGTTTACGTCTTGAAAAAGCCATGAGATCTCGCGTTTGGGGGTGTTGATACCCGCAGTTGATGGGAAGCCCGCTAGGAGATGCTAATTCGACCCCAACTATGCCGCAAACCTAGGGGCCTAGGAAGCCAGATTTCGCTTGGATTGCTCGCCACACAGGGCCGATCCCACGAATGCGAACTTCAAGCGGAAGGTATGGTAGCCAGCCATTTCCTACTTCATATTGTGCTTCTTCATGAAAACCGCGGTCCTCCGTTAGTTCACTTCTCGTAATTGCCGACCCTCACCAATGATCCGTCTCTCCCGCTGGCTTTGCCTTGTTGCTTCTCTCTGCATCGCGTCCACAGCAGTTGATGCGGGGCAGCCGAACGTGCTGATCCTGTATGCCGATGACTTGGGGTTTGGTGATCTGGGAGCGCAAAACCCCGATTCAAAAATCCCCACTCCCAATTTGGATGAACTTGCCAGCCAAGGGATGAGGTTCACCGACGGACACTCCTCTTCGGGAATCTGCACGCCAAGTCGGTATGCCTTGCTAACCGGCCGACATCATTGGCGCGACTTTCATGGCATCGTCAACGCGTTGGGCGACTCAGTCTTTGCTCCCGAGAGACTGACACTGCCTGAAATGCTGAAGCAGCGTGGCTACGCAACCGCGGCGATTGGCAAATGGCACCTCGGCTGGAACTGGGATGCGTTGAAGAAACCGGATGCAAAACCGATCGGCGAAGGCCGCAAACGCGTCTGGCCGCCCGAAGCCTTCGACTGGAGCAAATCGATTCCCAATGGCCCATTGGCTCATGGTTTCGACCACTACTTCGGCGACACCGTGATCAACTTTCCACCCTACTGCTGGATCGAGGACGACCACGTTGTCAAAGCTCCCGATGCGATGATGGACACGTCGAAATGGAAGCACATCAAAGAAGGAAACTGGGAATGCCGTGGCGGTCCCATGGCATCGGATTGGGATCCCTACCAAAACATTCCCACCACCACGAAACGTGGCGTCGAGTACCTGCAATCTCGGAAAGGATCCGACGAGCCGTTTTTTCTGTACTTCGCATTTCCTTCACCGCACGCTCCGATCATTCCGAACGACAAGTTCAATGGCAAGTCAGGCGCAGGCCCCTACGGAGACTATGTCTACGAGACCGATGACGCCTGCGGACAACTGCTGCGTGCGTTGAAAGAATCGGGTCATGCGAAGAACACGGTCGTGATTTTTTCAGCCGACAACGGTCCCGAGAAATACGCATACGCGCGAGATCAAAAGTACGATCATTGGTCGCCCGGACCGCTGCGTGGATTGAAACGAGACATTTACGAAGGTGGCCATCACGTCCCGTTCGTGATTCGCTGGCCGGGAATCACCAAAGAGGGCTCGGTCTGCAAAGCCTTGGTCTCGCAAATCGACATCATGGCAACCTTGGCGAATCACCTGGAGTTCGAGTTGCCCGACAACGCGGCGGAAGACTCGCATGACTTGATGCCTCTCTTGATGGGCCAAGACGACAACGTGCGAACCACACACATTCACAACACGAGAACGGACCACTACGCCATTCGCGCCGGAAAATGGCTGCTGATTGACGGAAAAAATGGCTACGTCAGCGGTCGGAACGCGAAATGGGAAAAAAAGCACGGTTACGCCAACGACGATGCCGAACCGGTCGAACTCTACAACCTTGCCGAGGACCTTGGCCAGCGAAAGAACTTAGCCAGTCAGCACACCAAGAAAGTCAGTGAGATGCAACAATTGCTGAAAACCATCCGCTCTCAGGGGTACTCTGCACCGCGTTTGTCAGGGCACTGAGAGCCGCAGCACGCAATTCCACTACTCGATCGTTCTGGCCACGCGAAACCCATAAAGAAAATGAGAGTAGTCTCGCGACGCCTGCGTTATCCAGGTGTGCGTGATCGTCTCGGCAGGGCTGCTGAAGGCGCCACCAATGATTTTATGCTCGTAATAACCGCGCGAGTCAATGAACCAATCGAGGCAACGTTCGGCCACGTTCCCATGCGCGTCGAATAGGCCATAGTCATTTGGCAACAACGATCCGGCAGGATACGTCCTGCCTTCCGAATTCTTACCCGACCAACCGTACTCGGGGACAAGCGTCACCGACTTGCCGAAGTGAAACTTCGTTGCCGCGCCAGCAAGAACGGCGTACTTCCATTCCCCAAGGGTGGGCAGACGGTATCCAGCGAGTTCTACAGCATTCGATTTGAGCACCATGCCACGGCCATACTCGCCCTTTTCATTCGGCTCGAAGCACCACTGATCTTTGGGAATCCCCTCTTTTTCACTGAGCCAGTTGCAGTAGGCCGCTGAATCCCAGAAGTTCAGATTTTGAATCGGGCATGACGGACTTGGGGAAATTCGTTTGTCATAGCCCACGTCTGCTCGAAACTGTTTGAATTCATCGACCGTGACCTCATTCGAGCCGATCCCGAACACGTATTCGAACGGTTCTGCAGTCGCACGACAGGGAACGGCAATCACCGAGATCGCTGGCCCCGCCTCGCTGACGTACCAGCGTTTGGCCTGATCCCAGCGAGCATGATTTCGCTGAGCCTGAAGAGCCATCAACTCATCTTGCAATGGCCGTTCGATCGATCGCCGATGCGCTTGAGCAAGCATCTCTTGCTGAACAGCCGATCGCTCGGCCGGCTCGACCCTCGCAATGGACTGCAACGTCTGCCGATAAAGCTGGTGGACCTGTTCAGCCGACAACTGCCGCTGAAACACCGAAACCTCATCAATCTCCCCCTCAAACGGGAAGTCCCGCTCGCCAGCGTTTTTGCGATCCCGCTTTCCTACGACAAAAGGCGCATCGTTTCGAATCGATCCGCTTAAGGAGTTCTGTTCAACTTCAACATTGGCGACTTCTCCATTGATGTAGAGTTGCAACCCATCAAGCTTTCCGGAGCCATCATAGGTCACGAACACATGCTGCCATCGCGAGACGTCATGCGGCCCAGTGACGATTTTGAACATGCTATTTGGATCGTGACGGGTGAGCTGAGCGGCAATTTTCCCTCGGTTGAAAAAGATGTCGAACCCACGTGAGTCATTGCTGAGCTCAACCTTCGATAAAACGGTCGCGGACTGCCCTTTGTTCTCACTTCGCAACCAGCAACCGTAGGAGAACGCATCACCTGTATCGGGAGAGAAATCGAAATCGTATTCCAGGCCCGCCGCTCCGCTGAGCGAAACAGCCTGTCCATGGATGCCCGTCACGATCGACACTGCACCCTGCTCTGAAACACCTCCCGTCAGTTGGCTGACCAAGTTCAACGAAGCTGCGTCGGATTGATCGAATGTTGCTGCTAACCGTTGCTGAGGCAATGCGGCGAACTCAGTCGCCACAAGCTCTTGGTTCCAATCATCTTGCCGCAGCGAGAAACTCTTCCCGGCCTGCTCGATCTTGAGGTAAACAGACTCAATTCGCGAATCCAACTTGGCGATCATTGCGGCCTTCTTTGAGTCAGCTCGCTCGAGCCCAGTAGGCAGACTTGGCAGCTGAACCCCACGTCGCAGCAGTGCGTTTTGAGCAGCTGCATGAATGCCTGGATCGGGATCGAGCCGAAAGAGTTCATCAAGTTGAGCGACGATCGCTTGTTGCTCTGAGGGAGCAATTCGCTGATCACGCGAGGCGCCCAACACCTGAATGAGAGCTCGGCGAATCGTGACATCCTGCTCCACTGCCAATCGTGAGGAAACGGTTTTCAGACCGGCGTTGAATTGACCCAAATACTTGATAACGAATCCCCGCAGTGTTGGATCCTCCCAAAGCTCAAGGTAGGGCCAGACAAGATCGCTTGAACCTAGCTCGACCAAGGCGGTTGCGGCCAATCCACGATGGGCATAACTGTGACCCTCGTCTTCTTCATTCGCGTTCGACAACACATCCGTCAACTCCGCTATCGCGACCTTTTCGTTGCGATGCAGAGCTTGTAATAACGGAGTCGACTGCGATGTATCGTCAGTCATCAAGTAAGCGCTGACCAATTTCGACGGATCGTCAGCGAGATATTGACCGACCAACACCGCAGCGCGCTCCCGCTCGCTCAGGGTGAAATCACCAGCGTTGCCAAGCACATTCAAGAGCGAATCGGTCAATTGATGCCGGCAAGGCAGTAAGAACTCGACCTGACTCGCAAAATGAAGCGATGGAACTCTTTGCACCAGGTGCCGGGTCACGAAATCGCTAGCACTGGTCCAGCGCGGATCATTAGGAGCGTATTTCGCAAGCGCCACATAGGCCTGAAACCGATGATCGGAAATGCGTTCTTGATCGTTCCCCACCTGCCACAGCCCTTCGATCGCCGCTTCGTCAGGGCGAATCGCGTCACGCAGAACACCAAACTGCTGTGGGTTCACTCTTGAGAGCTGATCCAATAGATAGGGGCTTTGATCCAGGCCCAACGAGTGTAATCCGATGGAAAGATTCAACCTTTCACTCGATTGCTCGTCCGTGTGTTCGATCCGTTCCCTCAGAACGTGAACCGCATCGTCTCGGTATTCCCCGAGTGTGTGCAGCACCGCACCGATTTGATTCGAATCCGCGTGCTCCAACGTGTCAACAATTCCAACCGCCTTCAAAGTCTGCTGCTCTCGGAGAGATCTTTGCCGCATTGAATGAGTGACAAATGCAACGCCTAGCAGGACGACCAAGAGGATAGCGCCCTTTCGTAAGTGCGATCGAAAACAACACGACATCATTGCCCGTTGCGCTGGCGTCCAGGAACGGCGATTGGTGAACGCGCGAATTCGCAACGACTCTGTGGTGGAAGGCAGATGCCGCCGCTGATCAGACAACTTCCATAACGTGGAACGATCATTGAGCAAAATTTCCGCACGACCTTGACGTGTCTCCTGCTGCTTTCGTGTCAGCCAATTTCGCAAAGACGGCACGAGGTAGTCGTGCGTGAGTTGATAGTGCAGCGAGACGGGTCGATCCAATTCGTCGTCGCTCTGGTGAGTGGAGTCCAGTTCCCGAACTGCTAATCCTTCGGGGTCCGTCGGCGTGATGAGCCTTGTTTCACTATCAAGAATTGCGATCAATTCATCAAATTTCTGCGGCTGATTTGCATACCCTGATGCCTGCATCAATTCTTGCCTCGAACGCATGGCTCCTTTGATCTGCGCACCTCGATCTGGCAACAACAAGAACAAGACTTCCCGGGCAGCCTGCTGGTGATAGCGATGCTGGGGAGGCGCTCCAGCAGCGCTAAACGTCTCCTCCAAGAACGCGGACCCGATCCCTTCGATGCCTCCCAACTCCTTCAACGTTGCTGGCTCCCACTCCTTGTTCTTCATCATCTCGGCGAAGAGCGCCAACCGAACGCAAATGACCAAGCCGTCGTTGGCAAGTTCGTCAACAGCCTGCCTCAGGAACACTTTGTGGCTCTCGCTCAACTCGCGGGGGTCCTCTGGCAACGTCCCAAACGCGATACCAAACGCCTTCAACACTCGCGTTGCATGCTTGAGCGGAAACAGGTCGATGGAAGCCGAATTAAAATCTTCCACTAACGAAACTTCCGCGTCTCGCATGAACCGCGTCGCCCCCATCCAAAAATCATCGCGGACCATCACGATGCTCTGAACGCGAGTGCCATCGCATTGGCGCAGTGCTGCTACCAGCTCAGAATCTCCAAAAGCTGTCCCGAAATGCAGCGTTTGCTCAAACTGATCGATGATGATCAGGAACTTTTCGTTTGCCTTGAGCCCTTCCCCACGCCGGATCAAAGCGATCACTTCACGCAAGCTGGACTTCCGATCGATGCTGGGACAACGATCCAAAAGACCTCGCAACAAACGTGATTCCGTTCCCTCAGGAGTTGCCTCGAGGTACAGCACACGTACGCTTGGATCGAGTCGCGGTATCAAGCCGGCTTTCACAAACGATGACTTACCACAGCCCGAGGGGCCATAAATCAGCCCCACTGGAAAAGTCTGATCCGGATCACGCTGTTCAATCTGTGTTTTCCAAAACCGCAGTGTTGCAGGCATCCCGCTGCGATCACGTGGCCCGGGAATCAATTGCAAAAAGAAGTCCGAATCGTTGACGCCGAACGATCGGAGTCCTCTGGGGACCAGCCGTACCTGGTTACTGTCGGCAAACGTTGACGGAGGTGGATCTGATTGAGAGGATTTGTGTTCGTCGCGCCGCCCCGAATCGCCTCCGGACGATTGTGGCGATCGAGATGGCTCTTCACGCAATCCGCCAGAGTCAGTGGCCCCAGCACCCAGCGACTCATGCTCCAACAAATATTGCCTCAGATCGAATGCCATGTCATGCGCAGCGGAGTACCTTTCCCGCAAACGCTTGGACAATGCCTTGTTGCAAATCCGCTCTAACTCGACGGAAATGCGTTCGTCATGCTGACGGAGCGGTCGCGGCTCCGCACTCTTAATGTTCTCCAGCAACAGAATTTGAGTATCGCCTCGAAACGGCAATCGTCCTGTCAAGAGTTCGTAAAGGACAACGCCCAGACTGAAAATGTCGCTACGTCCATCGACACGGTGTCCCTCTCCCCGTGCTTGCTCAGGACTCATGTAGGCGGGCGTTCCAGCAAACGAAGGCCCCGTGCCCAAATCCTCTTCGTGAAGCGCCAACCCGAAATCTACAATCTTGGGCTCGCCGTCCTTGCCCATCAGAATATTGGCTGGCTTGATATCCCGATGAAAAACTCCCTGCTTATGCGCGTAGTGCAACGCGTCCGCCAGCCGCGCGACTAGTTCCACTGATTCGCCGAGCGAAGGGCGTGAGTGGCGGATCCGTTGTGCGAGCGTCGCGCCATCGATGAATTTGGAAACAACAAAGCATGGAAAGTCATCCGTGCTGCCGAAATCATGAACGGGGACGATTGTCGGGTGATCTAACCCTGCTACCGTGCGCGCCTCAGCCAAGTAGGCGTCGAGATCCTTGGCGCGGGAAATTTGATGGGCGTGGGGCACCTTGATCGCAACCGACCGCCCCAACTGCTCATCGTGTCCACAGTAAACCTGGCCAAACGCGCCCTCCCCCAGCACTCGATCAATCCGGTATCTCCCAATCTTGTCAGGACAGACAGGAATGGTGGATGGGATCCTGGGCTTCCGAGGGGGGTCCTCGGATTGGATCGTATCGAAGTCAGTCATAATCTCGGACTATCTCTTGTCGACCACGCCCCTCTGCAGAGGATGCTAATCAATCGACAGCTCGATTCAAGCCGGCCCTCGGCGCTGGGCTCAAATCGCGAGAGCTCTGCTGTGCAGCTAAGAAACTTCAATACCAGAGTCCAGCGATGTGCCAGCCGGGACCTTGACGGACTCGGGGCTGATCGCCTGGGGCCAGTCGTCGCTCGACTTCATGCGGGACGGCTTCTGGTTTCGCTAGTCCCAGCGAGTCGCCTGCTTCCAGGATCCGCCGAATCCGCTCATCGGTTGCGGGATGCGTACGCAACAGCGCCGGAACCGTTTGACTCTTGCGGCCCGGCACGATCCACGGAAACCCTGTGCCGGAGGTGATCCGCTCAAGCTTCGCTAGCGCCGATGCCAACCCCTGTGCGTCACCCGTCAGAGCGACCGCTCCCAAGTCCGCGTTGAACTCTCGCGACCGAGAAAGCGCCATCTGCAACGCGTTGCTGACCAACGGTGACGCGATCAACATCAACGCACCAAACAACAATAGGTATCCGCCATTCATCAGAAAAGTCGGAATCGCCAACAACAACATCATCTGGCCAATCTGCGAAAGTGTGCCGATGATTCGTGAGACCGTATCGGCGATCCCCAAGACCTTCATGTCACGATGGCGAATGTGACTGACTTCGTGAGCAAGGACTCCCGCGATCTCGCGGGGGCTAAGCATCCGCAGCAATCCATCGGTGATTGCAACGGCCGACTGCTTGCTGTTGCCAACAGCAAACGCGTTCAACGTTCGCGAGGGAATGTAGTGCAACGTTGGCATCTCGCCGATGTCAGCTCGTTTCACCAATTCAGTGAACACATCGAACAACTGAGGCGATGCTTGCCTCGATATCTGCTGAGCCTTGTACATCCTCAGCACAAGCTGAGGCGAAGATCCCGGCCCGAACAGAATCGCCATCACGCACAATCCGATCGCAACGGCGACTCCCATCGGTCCCGCCATCAAGACGCCGATCAAGGCCAGCACACAAACCATGGCGAAGATCAGAGCGACCGATTGGACACGGTTGCTGGTGATGTTCGATTGAATGAATTCGTTGCTCATGAGTTTGCTCAGATCGAGTTTTCAGCTGGCCCTTGCTTCGTCGAGGCTGCTTTTGATTCGTCGGTAATTGAACGGTATTGGAATGATCCTGTCGAATGCGCTTGAATTGACTGCGGCCCTGCAAAGTTTGATTTCTTGGCTGCCAGGGACCGATGATCCACGATGAGTCTTCCTCCCCTCCCACAAGGAATTCTGATATGTGGCGTTCCATATTCATCGCCGTCGGCATCATGGCAATCATCGTCGGAGTTGAGTGCCTGCTGATCGACAGTGCAAACTTCTATGCTGCTGGACAAACCAAGGCATCGAGCTTCTTCAATCCCGCTGGCGTCCCGTCCATCAACACCAGGGCTTGGCAGCCCCGAGAGTGGTTCCCTTGGTGCATTTTAAGCATCGGAATCATCACGATACTGTACTCCTTTACACTGCCCAGGCGTTGGCAACGCTCTGCCGTTGCCTGAGAGACTTGACGATTTGAGGTCGAGTGCCTAATTTGCAGGTGCTCTTCAACGGATTTGATCCTGAAGATCCGATCATTAGATTTTCTAATACAAGTTTCGAGCCCAGGCACGCAGGTTGAATCTCCGAACTCTTGAGCTTTTCTGTACGATTGCTGAACAACGCAGCTTTTCCAAAGCTGCGGCCGTTCACGATTTGACTCAGAGCGCGGTGAGCCAGGCCATGCAGCACTTGGAAGAGTCGCTGGGTGTTCAGTTGATTGACCGCTCCAAACGGCCCTTGGTTTTAACCGCAGCGGGCAAGACTTATCTTCGCGGCCTGCGAGGAGTGTTGGGAACCTACCATCGCTTGGAGCAGGAGGTCCGGAGCACCAGCAAGCAGCTGAGCGGTCGGATCACGATTGGGACGATCGTCTCGGTAGGTCTCAGCTACATGCCCGAGGCCACCCAAGCGTTCTCGCGATTGCATCCGGAGGTCGACGTTGTCACTCAGTATGGCGCCAACGACCGTGTCTTTGAGATGACGACCGGTGGAGAAGTCGATTTTGGTTTGGTCAGTTTTCCGCGGAACACGAAACAACTGCAATCGGTGCTCTGGCAACAAGAGCCGGTTCGATTGGTTTGTTCGTCGGAGCACCCGCTGGCCAGCCAGCATGAGGTGTCGCTTTCCCAGTTGAGCGGAATCGACATGATTGGTTTTGACCGTCAGCTAAAACTGCGACAAGAGATCGACCAGTGCTTGGCCAAGGCGGGCATCAAAGTCAACATTCGCATGGAATTCGACAATGCGGATTCCATGATTCGAGCGATTCAAGCCAACCGTGGCATTGGAATCGTTCCTGAGGCGGCCGTGCGCCGCGAAACAGCCATCGGCTCCTTGCGGGTCGTTGCATGTCGAGAGCTGCGCATGACGCGTCCTCTGGGCATCATTTTCCGACGGTCTGGTCGCCTGAGTAAAGCCGCGAGTGAGTTCGGCTCTCTTCTACTCGGCCGCCCACTGGCAGCGGAAAAACGGAATTCATCCGGCAGCGGGAAGCTCGCCGTGGACACAGCCTCGATCGGCGTCGGGAGCGACAAGTCGATCGTTGCCTAACGGCTGATCACCAAGCCTGGCGAACGAAAACGGGAAGCTCCCGCATCGATTCGCACCTAATCGACCTTGGCGATCGGCTTGGAATCACACGAGCAAGACGAAGCGGATAACGGAACCATGACAAGACAGTCACAGTTGGAAGATGAGATGAAGAACTTGATGCATTTGCCTGCAGCTCGCGGCCTTTACGATCCAGCTCACGAAAAAGACTCGTGTGGCGTCGGCTTCATAGCCCACATCAAAGGCAAGCCCAGCCATCAGAACGTGCTGGATGCCGATACGATCCTGATCAACATGGACCACCGAGGTGCCTGTGGTTGTGAGCCCAATACGGGTGATGGCTCGGGCATGATGTGTGGGCTTCCTCACAAGTTCCTGCGCAAAGTTGCCAAAGCAGACCTGGGCGTGGACCTGCCTGAACCGGGCAAGTTCGCAGCGGGCTTGGTTTTCCTTCCGACCGACGATCGTGAACGCAAGATTTGCAAAGAAACGATCGAGAGCTTGATCGCTGACTCGGGTCAACAATTGATTGGCTGGCGTGACGTACCTCAAGCGAGCGATCACGCTGACATTGGGCCGACGGCGCGGAACAGCGAGCCGAACATCGAAATGCTGTTTGTCGCCGCCGCCGATGGACTCGAGGGCGATGCTTTTGATCGCAAGCTGTACCAAATCCACAAGCAGGCCAGCCACAAGTTGCGTGGCAGCGACACGCTCAAGCAAGCACTTGTGTTTTACATTTGCTCTTTGAGCACCAAGGTGATCATTTACAAGGGAATGCTGACGCCAGCCCAACTGCTGCCGTACTTCCCGGACCTGCGTGATGAGGACTTCGAGACGCATTTGGCAATGGTCCATAGTCGTTTCTCTACGAACACCTTCCCCAGTTGGGACCGTGCCCAACCGTTGCGGTTCATGAGCCACAACGGCGAGATCAACACACTGCGAGGCAACAGCAACTGGATGAAAGCTCGTGAGGGCATGGCCAGCAGCGACTTACTTGGCGATGACCTTCAGAAGATGTTCCCGGTTGTCGAGCCCCATTGCAGCGATTCAGGAACATTCGACAACGTGCTCGAATTCCTGTTGATGACTGGCAGGACACTTCAAGAAGCGATGATGATGATGGTCCCAGAGGCATGGCAAAAGCACGAGACCATGCCCGAAGAGAAGCGTGCGTTCTACGAGTACTTCTCCTGTTTGATGGAGCCTTGGGACGGACCAGCATCGATCGCTTTCACCGATGGAGACTACATCGGAGCGACCTTGGACCGAAACGGTTTGCGTCCCAGTCGCTACTACATCACGCATGACGACCGAGTGATCATGGCCAGCGAAGTAGGTGTGCTGCCGGTGGATCCTGCGATCGTTAAAGAGAAAGGTCGCTTGCAGCCTGGCAAGATGTTCTTGGTCGATTTCGCCGAGGGCCGCTTGATTCCGGACGAGGAACTGAAGAGTGAGTTCGCTCGCAAGTTACCTTACGGCCAGTGGCTCAAAGAGCAGCGCATTCGGCTTTCCGATCTGCATCCCGAAAGCGAGCCCCATGGTTTCGATAGTGAGACTTTGTTGCCGCGAATGCAGGCTTTTGGCTACACATCCGAGACGATGAGTTTCATGCTCCGTCCCTTGGTCGAACAACTTCGCGATCCAGTCGGGTCGATGGGCAACGACAGTGCCATCGCGTGTTTGAGCGACAAGCCGCGAATGATCTATGACTACTTCAAGCAGTTGTTTGCGCAGGTGACCAACCCAGCGATCGACTCGATTCGCGAAGAAGTCATCATGTCGCTGGAGTGCTACATCGGGCCTGAGCGCAACCTTCTCGATGCGGCTCCCGAGAACTGCCATCGTCTGCTGGTGGATCATCCGATTCTGACCAATGAAGAAGTAGCGGCTCTCAAGCACATCAATTACAAGGGCTGGACGAGCCGTGTCGTCGACATCACGTTCGATCGCAGCGAAGGCAAAGCGGGGCTTCAGAAGACGTTGGACCGAATCGCTGCGGAGACCGAAGCAGCAGCGGACGAGGGCATCCAACTGGTCGTGCTGAGCGATCGTGCGATCAGCCATGACCGGGTCCCCGTCAGCGCTTTGCTGGCCGTCGGCGCAACGCACCATCACATGGTCAAGCAAGCCAAGCGAACCAAGATCGGTTTGGTGCTTGAGACTGGCGAGGCACGCGAAGTTCATCACCACTGCCTGTTGGTGGGCTACGGCGTCGACGCGATCAACCCCTACTTGGCATTTGAAGCACTCTGGCAATCACGCCGAGATGGCTTGATGGACCCGGCGATGGATGACGACAAAGTTGTCGCCGCTTACCGCAAAGGGGTCGCCAAAGGGATGCTCAAAGTGATGGCCAAAATGGGCATCAGCACGCTGCAGAGCTACAAAGGCGCTCAGATCTTTGAGTCCCTGGGCCTCAAAGACGAGATCATCAACAAGTGTTTCATTGGTACGGCCAGTCGTGTTCAGGGAGTCTCCTTTGACGTGATTGCCGAAGAAACCCTTCGTCGACACAACCTGGGATATCCCGAGCGAAAAGACGACAAGCTTCCCCAACTACCAAACCTTGGCGAATATCACTGGCGAGCCGAGGGCGAGAAGCACGCTTGGTCTCCTGAGTCAATTTCCAGTTTGCAGACGGCAGCCCGAAACAACAACGAAGACGCGTATTGGAAATTTGCTCATCGAATCAATGATGACAGCCGCGCACGCTGCACGCTTCGTGGCCTGCTTGAATTCAAGGAGACGGAGGGAATCAGCTTGGACGAAGTCCAGCCGGCAAGTGAAATCGTCAAGCGTTTCTGCACCGGTGCGATGAGCTTTGGAAGCATTAGTGCTGAGTCGCACGAGACTCTTGCGATCGCCATGAACCGCTTGGGCGGCAAGAGCAACACGGGCGAGGGCGGTGAAGACCCGATCCGTTTCCAAACTCTCGAGAACGGCGATTCGAAGCGTTCGGCAATCAAGCAAGTGGCATCAGGACGATTCGGAGTCACGATCGAATACCTGACCAACGCTGATGAGATTCAAATCAAGATCTCGCAGGGAGCCAAGCCTGGCGAGGGCGGGGAACTGCCTGGCAAGAAGGTCGATCAAAACATCGCTCGGATCCGCTACAGCACGCCAGGCGTTGGACTGATCAGTCCTCCTCCTCATCACGACATCTATTCGATCGAGGACCTCGCCCAACTGATCCACGACTTGAAGAACGCCAACCGGGCTGCCCGGATCAGTGTGAAGTTGGTCAGTGAAGTTGGGGTCGGTGTGATCGCCTCGGGCGTTGCCAAAGCACACGCCGATCACATTCTGATCTCTGGCGATACTGGCGGAACGGGTGCGTCGCCTTTGACCAGCATCAAACATGCTGGGCTGCCATGGGAGCTTGGCATTGCCGAAACACACCAGGTTTTGGTTCTGAACGACCTTCGCAGTCGTGTCGTGTTGCAGACCGATGGTGGCCTGAAGACAGGACGCGATGTCGTGATCGCTGCCTTGTTGGGAGCCGAAGAATTCGGGTTCTCGACCGCGCCGCTGATCACGCTTGGCTGCATCATGATGCGAAAGTGTCACTTGAACACCTGTCCGGTTGGTATCGCGACTCAGGATACGGAGCTTCGCAAGAAGTTCACGGGCAAGCCAGAACATGTCGTCAACTACTTGTTCATGGTGGCCGAGGAAGCGCGTCGGATCATGGCCAAACTTGGCTTCCGCTCGATTGACGAGATGGTCGGGCGCAGTGAAATGCTCAATACCGATGCAGCCATCACGCATTGGAAGGCAGACGGTTTGGATTTGACATCCGTGCTGATGCCAGCCAGTCGCCCACACGAGAACGTGGATGTGATCTGCACGCAATCGCAAGATCACGCTTTGGAAAAGTCGCTGGACATGACCATGCTTTTGGATGCCGCCAAGCCAGCGATTGAGAATGGCGAACCGGTTGTGATCCATTCGCCAATCATCAACATCAACCGTACCGTGGGCACGATTCTCAGTAACGAAGTCGCCAAGGTTCACGGTCAAGCAGGATTGCCTGACGAAACGATTCGAATCGAGCTGACGGGTTCCGCCGGCCAGAGTTTGGGTGCGTTCATGTCACACGGAATCACCATCAACCTGGAAGGTGACGCCAACGACTACGTCGGTAAAGGGCTCAGTGGTGGTCGCTTGATTGTCTATCCGCCGAAGAACAGCAGCTTCAGTGCGGAAGACAACATTCTGATTGGCAACGTTTGCCTTTACGGAGCGACCAGTGGAGAAGCCTATTTCCGAGGCCGGGCAGCCGAGCGTTTCTGCGTTCGCAATAGCGGCGCAAAAACAGTCATCGAAGGCGTCGGGGATCATGGTTGTGAATACATGACGGGTGGCCGAGTCGTTGTGCTTGGTCCGACGGGTCGCAACTTCGCGGCAGGCATGTCCGGTGGAATTGCCTACATTTGGGACCGAGAAGGCAAATTCAATTTGAATTGCAACTTGGCCACCGTAGGACTCGAGAAAATCGAAGACGCCGAGGAGGAGGCAGAGGTCAAGCAGATGATCGAACGCCATCAACATTTCACTGAGAGCGCACTTGCCGCGAAAGCACTTGACAATTGGGACGAATTCTTGAGTCAGTGCGTCAAGGTGATGCCGACCGACTTCAAGCGAGTCCTGGAAGCGATGAAGAAAGAACAAGCCGCAGCCAGCGTCTAGACAACGAATGCGACGGAGCTTACTCCGTCATCCATACAACGAACGACGGATCGAGCCGTCACCCAAACAACACACTACAACGCGAAGGTGATCAGAATGGGAAAGCCAACTGGTTTCAAAGAATTCGACCGCAAAAAAGTTCCTTGGCGTCTGCCCGTTGTGCGGATCAATGATTACGACGAAATCTACACCGAGCCGCGTGTTGAGCACCTGAAAGAACAGGGCGCTCGATGCATGGACTGTGGCGTGCCGTTCTGTCAGTCAACATCAGGTTGTCCAATCGACAACTTGATTCCGGAATGGAATGACTTGGTCTACAACAATCGCTGGAAAGAAGCCAGCGAGCGACTGCACAAGACCAACAACTTTCCCGAGTTCACCGGTCGCACCTGCCCCGCGCCATGCGAAGGCTCTTGCGTGCTCGGAATCACCAACCCGCCAGTCACGATCAAGAACATCGAGAACGCGATTGTTGATCGTGCCTGGACCGAAGGTTGGATTGTCCCCAATCCGCCAGAGACTCGGACGGGCAAAAAAGTTGCGATCGTTGGCAGTGGACCTGCTGGGCTATCGGCCGCCGATCAGCTCAACAGTGTCGGTCATGAAGTCACTGTCTATGAACGTGCCGATCGCATCGGTGGATTGCTGCAGTATGGCATTCCGAACATGAAACTTTCCAAAGAAGCTGTCCAGCGTCGCGTTGACAAGATGACAGCAGAAGGCGTGAAGTTTGTCACCGGAGCAAACGTTGGCAAAGACATCGATGCAAAGCAACTTCAAAGCGATCACGACGCGCTGCTGTTAGCATGTGGTGCAACGAAGCCCCGTGATTTGCCAATTCCCAATCGAGAGGCCAAGGGGGTTCACGTTGCGATGGACTTCTTGACCGCCAACACCAAGCAATCGGTGCATGGTGACTCGCTGGGTGAGGAATTCATCAGCGCCGAAGGCAAAGATGTGATTGTGATCGGCGGTGGAGACACCGGAACCGACTGCATCGCAACCAGCATTCGTCATGGCTGTCGCAGCTTGGTGAACTTTGAATTGCTTCCTAAACCGCCTGCCGATCGAGCAGACGATAACCCATGGCCAGAATGGCCACGCGTCTTCCGCGTCGATTATGGCCACGAGGAATCAGAAGCCAAATTCGGACGTGATCCGCGTGAGTACCAGGTTCTGAGCAAAGAGTTCTTGATGGACGATGCAGGCAATCTGCGTGGAATCAAGACAGTCGAGGTGAAGTGGACCAAGGCCGACGACGGTGGTTGGTCGATGGCCGAGGTCGAGGGCTCGGAAAAAGAGTGGCCCGCGCAGCTGATTCTGCTGGCAATGGGTTTTCTCGGTCCCGAGCAGTACGTCGCCGAAGCCATTGGCTTCGAGGTGGACCCGCGAAGTAACTTTCAAGCCATCCACGGCAAGTTCGCCACCAACGTGGACGGCGTGTTCGCTGCTGGCGATTGCCGCCGTGGCCAAAGCTTGGTGGTTTGGGCCATCAACGAAGGACGTGGTGCCGCACGTGCGATTGACACGTTCCTGCAAGGTGCAAGCAACCTGCCGGCGCCCGGCGTCACGATGGGAACGGCGATGGAAGTTGGCTGAATCGGACTGCCCCGCCAAAGAATCGACGCCCCGTTTGTCAGCAAACCGGGTGCGTGAAACTGAAAACTCTCGCTCGAAGTGGTCGAGCGAGGGAAGCTGACATTGACAGCGGCTCCTCCTGCTACCTAACGTCCCGAACATGCGGCAATTCTCGTCTCTCAATGGACGTGTGTCGTTTTTGTGGATTTGAATGACGAGTATTCCGAAGAGACGAATGATTCGTCCTTTCCGAAGCCAGGGTGTCGAAGGTAGCAGGATGCTGAACAGAAATATGAAACGCGGATGTTTGTTGACGACCGCGTGCGTGGCCGCATTGTTTTCCACGGGCTGTCGAAGCATGCCTGGTCGCAACTTGTTTGCGTTCAACAGTGGCCCGTCTGCAGAAGCTCTCGCAGGCGAGGGACCGACTTCCACCTATCCAGCACCACCAAGTGCATCAGCGACTCCCGAGGCAATCGCCTCGATTGCGGGAGGAACGGCAGCTCCGAGAGTAGCTCCAGCCGCCAGTTCACCAGAAACCACTACCGTCGCTGGATTCGACATTTCACCTGGTTACGCGACGCCGGCTTCCGGCTCGACCGCTGCGGCCAGCCCCCAGGTGAACCCAGGTGCCGCTCAAGCAAACGGATTCTATGGATCCTCCTCGGCGAGCTACCAAGCCCCGGCTGCCAGTCGAACCACTCCTTCGGCGAACAGTCCGTCCGGATACACGTTCGGCACCAAAGCACTGACGCCAAAAACAGCTAGCGTGACCACTTCAGCTGCACCAGCTCGAGGCCCGGCCACCTCTTCGTGGACAAAGGACGTCGCGATGACGCCGTCCTCGAGCTACGCACCATCGAACAATTCGTTTGCTCCTCCAGCAATATCCGCTCCGTCGACGACCGCTGCAGCCCCAGCGAGCAAACCAAACGGCTTTAGTCTTCCAACGGACTCGCCGGCGATGGCTGCGATCACTTTGCCCAGCAAGTCACCGAGCCAATGGACACCGAAATCGGATCCAGCACCGACACCCTCCGCCACTGCGTTCGCGCCGCCCGCGGCTAATGCACCGGACTTTTCAACCGCCAGCACTGCAAACGTGACCGCGCCAAGCGTCTCCCCAAGCAACGCGACTTCGAGCAGCGGCTACACACCTGGCAGCACAGGCGAGGCGACAGGCTATCCTTCGGGTGACACAACTCCCACAACTCGCGGATCGTTTTACCGCTAAGTGGTCATGAGAGAGGTCGCTTCGATGCCCTGGTTTCACCAGCAGATTTTGTTGGCATCGAAGATGGGGCCTTCAACGCAAGTTCGCTTGTAGTCCCACTCTTCCTCACCCTGCCATTGCTCGTCCGTTTGCCGGACTTGAGCGACGCATGAGAAACAAATCCCGATGCCACAGGCCATTGGGGTCTCCATCGAGACTTGGCAATCGACGCTGGTTGCCTCACAAGCCTCGGCAACTTTCTGCATCATGATTTCTGGTCCACAGGTAACCACGCGAACACTTTCGTTCTCGTCGATCTGTGACAATCGATCTGCTAGTACATCGGGAACCAGCCGAGCTTCACCGACGGAACCATCATCGGTACACAAAGTCAGCTTGAAACCGGCGGCTTGAAAATCGGGCACGCCAGCCAGCAAGCTCTCGCGTCTCGCACCGTAGATCAATTCCACTTCTTTGGCCCAGCCTGATTGCAAGGCATTTCTTCCCAGCAACAGCATTGGCGTCTGCCCGATTCCTCCAGCGGTCATGATCAGTCGATCACAAGGGCGATTCGAGAACCCGTTGCCCAATGGGCCCCACAGCGTCACTCCGGTTCCAATCGGCGAGCTAGCCAGAGCGGTGGTCAGGGTGCCCTTTCGTAAGTAGACCAAGTCGATCCAGCGAGGATTCCCCGCGTCGTCCGCAATCACATCCCAGACTGCAAGCGCGCGGCCAATCAAAGGCGCGTTGGTGCCTTGCATTCGAATCATCACGAACTGGCCGGGGACCACATCGCGGGCAATCTGCTCCACCGCGACTCGCACCAAGAACGTTCCCTCTGCGATTTCCTCATTTCGCTCGATCGATGCATCCAACTGGTGCATCGAATCGGCATAGTAATCAGCGTGCAATTTTGACATCTAACCTTTACGTTTCCTTCCGCCTCGCTTGCTAGAGCGGCTTGAGCTCGCCTTCTTCGATGATGTTCTCTTCGAACCGCCGGGCTTCCCTTTGTTTGGCCGAGCTGACTTGCTCTTGGTTTCAGGATCGCCACCAATCACTGCTCCAGCGCGAGGCGCATCCAGAGAAAAGCTTTTTGCTTTGGCAACTGGACTTCCGGACTTTTTCTTGGTTCCCGTGGCTCTCTTTTTCTTTGCCGGCAAGCGCGAGGTGGGTCGTTTCTTGCCAGCGACTTTCTTCCGCTCCGGGGCTGGAGCATCCGCCGCTGAGGTTTCCGTCGATGCCCACAGCTTGTTAACTTCTTCACTGCTTAGTTTTCGATAAGCACCTGCTGGCATGTCGCCCAAGCGAAGAGGGCCGACCGCAATCCTTCGCAGATGCTGAACCTTGTGACCAAGCCGCGCCAGGATCCGCCGAATCTCTCGGTTCTTGCCTTCTCGCAAGATGATTTCCATCTCCGTGGCCTTCCCCTTGGACTTCAGCAGTCTTGCCCCATCCACCTTGACGTGTCCTTCAGCGATATAGATTCCGTTTCGCATCTTTCGCATGGTCTCGCCATCGGCCTTGCCAGCGACGGTCACCCGATAAACCTTCTTTACTCCAAACTTGGGATGAGTCAGTTTCTGCGCTAACTCGCCATCGTTCGTCAGTAGGATCAAACCTTCACTGCTGCGATCCAGTCGACCAACCGGAAAGACACGATCATCACGCGGCACCAAGTCAATCACGCGAGGCCGTCCCTGGGGATCTCGATTGGTCGTCACAACTCCCACAGGTTTGTTGACGGCATAATAGACGAACCGCTGCTTCTTCAACGGCGTACCGTCCACATAGATTTTGTTCACACTCGGATCAACATTCGTTCCCAACTTGGTAACGATGGTTCCGTCGACGTCCACACGTCCTTCTTCAATCAGATCCTCGCATTGCCTACGGCTACCGAAACCAGCCAGCGCGAGAACACGCTGGAGTCGTTGTGGCCCGGAAGTGGACGGACCTGCAGCCTTTCGACGACTCTTCTTGGCTGGCTGTTTGTCAACAGAACCTGCGGATTTCGTCGACTTCTTTTTCGCTTGCTTGCCCGTGCCTGCGCGAGCTTTGCCTTTCACCCCCACGGC
>JBGCGI010000063.1:0-2954 GCA_045110715.1 Rubripirellula sp. | reverse complement strand
TTGTTTCAAACGAGTGTATTTCTGAGATTTTTCTCTCAACACCAGTTTACTCATTCGGTTTCGTCCGTTCTTGCTTTTGTGAGGCCCATCCATTGCCTCCGGCCCGAGTTCCCTCCTTCAAAAGCCCACCTACCTCGATGATTGCCTTCGACCCCAGCTATTCTGACGACGAATTCGATCCCGATACCGAGCGAATGATACGGGTTTCAGCGGGTGATGCTGCTGCTTTTGAGGAATTGGTGCACCGAAACTTTGACTCGACCGTTCGCATCATTCACGCGATGATGGGATCCGACTATCAAGCCGAAGACCTAGCCCAGGAGGTCTTTTTGCGTGTCTACCGGGGGCGTGAGCGATATGTCCCGAAGGCAAAGTTCTCGACCTGGCTTGGCACGATCATCCGCAATGCCGTCCTGAATGCGAAAAGAAGCCTCTCGCGGCGAATCCAGTGTCTTGATTGCGGAGGTGAATTGCCATTGGATCCAGCATTTCAAGCCGATTCATCTTCCGATGGCCACGAATTGGATCGCCGCGAAGTCATCGCATCGGTCGGCGGGGCCATCGCCGGTTTGCCAGATCGACAACAAACGGCGATTCGCCTGGTTCACCTGCAGGGCAAATCCTACGCTGGAGCGGCCGCCGAGATGAAGACCTCGACCAAAGCCGTGAAGTCGTTATTGGGAAGAGGGCGGGGCACGCTCGTGCTTCAGCTCGATGGCACGTTCCAGAAATACTATTGCGAGAGCTGACTTGCTGAATTCCGATCGCCAATCGGCATAACCAGAACGATCGCCAGAGTGATCGCCGTCGAATCCACAAAACCCGCAGGTTTGCCCAGGCCTGAGGATTCGATTCACCCCATGTTTCAAGTGGACTGCATGGGGACCGCATCCAATCTACTCAATACTCTGGGCGATCAATGAATACTTCTGCCAACGACGTACTGTTCTCGGACGCCGCAGAAAGTGAAGACTGGCAGTTGGAAGCCGAATTGGACACGATCAAGCGGATTGAACAAACGCTGGATTTGGTCGCCGATGCGACTTCGGCTGCGATCGGCGTCCGACCGATTTCTCGCTTTGACATCAGCGTTATCGTGCCAGTTTTCAACGAGCGAGAAACTCTGCCACAAGTGCTGGACCGGTTAGAAGAAGTGATGCCCGTTTCGACCGAAGTGATCATCGTGGACGATGGCAGCACCGATGGAACAGCCCAATGGTTGGCCGAACTGCCTGCCCAAGGCAACCGCAAAGTGATCTGCCGAAAACGCAACCACGGCAAAGGATCTGCTGTTCGCTTGGCGATTCGGCATTCTCAAGGCAGCGTCGTCGCGATCCAAGACGCGGACCTCGAATACGATCCCGCCGATCTGCTGCGAGTGATCTGGCCCATCGTCGATGGGAATGCAGAAGTGGTCTACGGATCGCGGTACCTCGGCGACAGCAACGACTCGTTGCTTCATCGGCTAGGAAACCGATCCTTGACCTTGGCCAGCAATCTGCTGACGGGCTTGCGTTTGACCGACATGGAAACTTGCCACAAGGCATTCGACGGAGACTTGCTCCGCTCGATCAAACTGAAAGAGTGCCGATTTGGATTTGAGCCGGAAATCACAGCAAAAATTGCTCGTCGGCAGCCGCGGCTACTGGAGGTGCCTACCAACTACGAAGGACGTAGTTATGCCGCGGGTAAGAAAATCGGCTGGCGAGACGGCGTGTCCGCAATCGCCTGCATGTGGAAGTACCGCAAAGGCTAAAGAGAAGCCTTGGAGACTGGCCACCGAGTCATTCCAATCAGCCAGGAAGACTACGTTTGAACTTTGGTTCTTCAGCAGCTGGCATGGGAACGTCATGTTCCTCTTGGAAGCGACGCCGCTCGACAGCGTCAGCATAGAAGCGAAGCCATGTGTCAGTGTCTTCAATGCATCGCCACTCGAGGAACTTGCCTGGCAGCTCCACTTTCTTTTCGCAGCATGGCAAGATATCGCGGTAGATGATCTTGTAGAGTTCACGATCGCTAAGATGATCGGTGTACCGCAAAACGACTCGCTGGGAGTACAACTGCTCAGCCGTCTTCGCCAAGCAGGCGGTCAGCTGCGCGTCGTCCATCGAATCGGGTGATGGCAACTCCAAGACTGGAGTGAACCAACTGGCGATCGGCAGGGCAGGAGCTCGCTCCCAAGCCAACATCGATGCCAAATACTCGTTCTCGGTGCGGAGCGACATGTGGTTGACCGATGCGTCGTCAATCGACTCGTCACGGTATGGCTCTAGTTCGTCTCGCAAGCGCGCGTTTGCCATCAGCAAATCGACCTCATCGACAGTTGATCGGCTAGTCTCGCTCATGTCCATTAATCGCTCGGCTTAGTAGCTAGGTGGGACTTCAAAGAGTGAGTTTGGAATCCACAGCGTCCGTCGCTGGTGGTGTCACTCTTCACAAGTCCGATCCTATCCGTGTTGGCTAATCGCTCAACGCACTTTTGAGTGAAAACAGATGTTTGGTCGGAAATTCACGAACCCTGCCATACCCTGATCGTTACGAGCGGAACCTTTTATCACTTTTTGCCAGCATTTACAGCCTTTCCAGCCACCAAACGTACAGGTATTCAGGCCTCGAATCCGCTCGTTCTCCATCTCCTAGTTATGGTATTAAGAAATCTCACCTCGTTCGCTCTTCAACCCAACCGACGTGATGTCACAAGTTCAAACCTCCAGCTCGTTTCCTTCGACGGATTGGAGCAATCTCGACCGCTTGAATTCATCGGAATTCGCCGAGGCGATCTCGACATTGTGTCAGCGTTACTGGTACCCGGTTTATGCGTTTGTACGTCAGCGATGCGGGGAGGCCGACCGCGCCGAGGACCTCACCCAAGCGTTCTTTACCAAGGTGCTGGATAAGCAAATGTTCCGCGCCGCCGACCCTGAAAAAGGACGTTTTCGATCGTATTTGCTGAC
>JBGCGI010000062.1:0-3479 GCA_045110715.1 Rubripirellula sp. | reverse complement strand
GCGCCCTGAATGTTGACACATCCAGCTACCGACGGTCTGGGAAGCACCGCGCGTCCTCAGTCCTCACTCAGCATCGTCCTTCATCGCGTTGTGCAGCCATGCCTTCGCGAAAACCCAATGCCGGGCGGCGGTCGCGCGTGAAATCCCCAGTGCAGTGGCGGACTCGTCCAACGTCATGCCGACGAAGTAGCGAAGCTTCACCAGCGTCGCTTTGTCGGCGTCTTCGACTTCCAACCGATCAAGGGCTTCGTGAACGGCCAGCATTTGTTCGTTGGCCCTTTTGCCGGTGGCGGCATCGTCATGAAGCTCCACGCGCTGCCGATCACCGCCATGCTTCAGAGCCAACTTGCGCCGGGCGCGGTCGACCAGGATTCGGCGCATTGATTCGGCCGCGGCCGCGAAGAAATGGCCGCGTGAATCCCAGCCTTGATCGCTATCGCTGATCCTCAAATACGCTTCGTGAACCAGCGCGGTCGGCTGTAACGTTTGCCCCGATGGCTCCAACGCTAAACGAGCAGCCGCCAGCTTGCGAAGTTCGCCGTACACCAGCGGTAGCAGTTCTTTGGCGTGTCTTCGTTCGCGTTGGACCTCCTCTTCAAAGCTTCCAAATCGTTCGTTCATTGAGTTTCCGATTCGTCATCTAGTTGCACATCCCCAACATCACCCACAATCTAGCGTTGTCGTCAGAGGCATGCGTACATGATGAAATATCGGATCATTTACCCTTCATAAACTCTTGAATAATCAACCTTTTCTCTTCGTGAGAGGGCTCGTTTCCGAGAAGCGTTTCCGCTCGTTGGATGGCCCGGTCAAGATCCAAGTCACACAGCCTGATCCTCCCGGTATATGTGTAGGCGAGGGTTTGGCCGTCGGGGTGAAAGTCGACGCAATGAACACGCCCCATGCCACCTAGAACCATCTCGTGCTCGCTTGGATCTTCATCATCCAGATTCCACACACGCATCGTGCCGTCTTGTCCTCCAGTTGCCACTAGGCCGCTTCCGTGAATCGCCAAGCCCAGAATCGTGCTAGTGTGCCCGGTTAGCCTGACCTCTGACGCGGCGATGTCGCCTGATTTCAGATCCCAAGCGGATGCAATGTTCTGATACGCTTCCTTCGTTACGAGTCGAGTGCTATCGCTACTAAAGGAGGCCGCCGACGCGTGATGGCCATTACCGGATAGTCGCACGTGCGAATCAAACGGTGCACCCTTTCCCGCAAGATCAAACAGCAACAAACTTTCCGTGTTACCAGACACCATCCACCGACTGTCTGGGCTGAAACGCACGACTCCGGTCAACGTCACCGGCAAGGTAACTTGCTGGCACTCGACACCTGCCGACCCCGTTGAGATCTCCCACAAGTCAACGCCTGATTCGCTAAGTGCAGATATCCAGCGGTTGTCTCCGCTAATGACCAGCGTCCAATTATTCTCCATCGAGTATTCGCTTGCGACCAGCGTTGAAGCTGGCGGCGACGTCGAGCCACGGAGATCCCATAACCTCAGGTTCTTCTTCTGATCATACGTCGCGACGAGGGTTCCATCCTTACTGACTTGGATCATCTCAATGGGGACGTCGTTGGTCGCTACAAATGACTTGCTAAGACGCGGATCCTGCTGGCCGAGATCGTACAGACTGACTGTCCCGTCTTTGGACCCGACAGCACGCCACGTACAAAGTCCGTCCAACGAGATGCTAACTTTCTGAGTTCCGTCGACTGTAGGGAGTTTCCAACTCGAAGGTGGCGAACCATCTTCGGCCAACACGAAGCGACGCACATCCCATTTGAGATCCGTGTTGAAGGATTGATTGACTAAATACTTCCCATCGTGTGAAAAACGAGTGCCTTGAAATAAGTTGCCACCGGATAGAACAATCGATGAATGCAGAGCGTCTGGCTTGCTGAGGTCCCACAGCCGAGGAGCTTCCGCAGCTATACTTGACGTAAGAATCCATCGACTATCCGGGCTGATGGTAATGCCCGTCAAATAGTCCGTGTGTCCTGACAGGACAGCGTGGGGCTCCTTGGCCGGGAGTCCCGTTTTCATATCCCACACGTTGGCGGAACCAGGATCGGTCCCCCGCCCGACCAGCCATCGATCATCGAGGCTAATCGCCGATAGTCTTTTGGTGCTAATATCCAGGGGGATGGATGGTGCCTTTGGATCGTCTAGGTCCCAAATCAAGCTTTCAGGTGCCAGTTTCATCAACCGATTGGATCTGTGTTCAAAAACAAGAGTGGGGCCTATAAACGTCTGGAGCTCTTTAAGGGAATGATTTGTCCCAAATTCTAAAGTGATGGGATCTTCGTCGAACGATTCTTCGCCTAAGGCCCATACGTTCGCTTCGTTAACTCCCAGGGTCGCAAGCCGAGTTCCGTCGGAATTCATGATGGGGCTGCCACCGGCAAGCTCCTTTGGATCCGAGAACTGCCCACCACGAAGCGTCCACAACGTGGTGGACTGATAGGAATCCCCCGCCGCCAAGTGCTTCCCATCGGATGGATCAAAGGCAAGCTTTTCAATCCTCGCACTGTGTTGCAACGTCTGTAAAGGTTTCTTGGCAAACGGTTGGGTCATGTCCCAAACCTTCACTTCTTGATCCGCAGAACTGGCTAGCCGACGACCATTTGGGCTGAAGGTTAACGTTCGAATTTCCGAATCGTGGGGTTCTAAAGCTTGCACAGTCGCCTTGATATCAGGTGCATGCAGGTCAAACAGGTATAGTTTGCCTTCGTATGTTCCAACGGCTGCCCATCGCGACGTTGGATCAATCGTCGCCTCCGTCGCCAACTCGTTGATCAAGGCGACCATTTTGTTTGGAGGCCCATTCTGTTTCATCCGCCAGAGTCGATTTCCTGTGATCAGCCACTTTCCGTCGGGACTGAAAGACGAAGAAAGAACGTTAACAGCACTTCCGATCCTATCCCTCGAGAGTGGCATTCCACCGACCTCTCCCATTGATTGAAGCAGCGTGGAATGTGCGACACGCTGGGCCCTGCTGTCGACGTCACGCGACAACTTGGCTGCCTCAATTGCGATCTTCAGTCCATTCTGTTTCGATGCGTCCTGGGCCATTTTCGATTCAGCGGACAGCTGTAATACCGTTGCCACTTTCAGCCGTTTCTCGGCTATCTGTCGCAGTGCCGACTGCTCTTTGGCATCTTCCGAAGCTTCGCGAGCAAGCTGTGTTTGTGCATCCGCAAGCCTGCGACTGTTCGCCGAGATGACTCCACCACCCACCGCCAGCAGCAGCATCAACCCCGCAATAGCCAGATACAGCTTCTTTCGTTTTTGGTTTTCTTCGGCGCGAAGTTCCGCTTCCGCCTTGGCAAGCTCGGACTCTCGAAGTCGTTCCTGGACACCTTCCAGATAGCCGGTGATTCGCTGACTCAGCACGCCGGCGTCGGTGATGCGATCCTTCAGCTCGGGTGCAAGCGATTGCTTCGCCAAATCGACTAGCTCGGGATCCGCCCCG
>JBGCGI010000061.1:0-3704 GCA_045110715.1 Rubripirellula sp. | reverse complement strand
GATCCGATCTCGCAGAATCGCTGCTTGCTCAAGGCAATCAGGTTGTCGTCTTGGACAATCTCAGTAGCGGCGGACTTGAGCACATCGAACCGTTTCTCAACCGGGACGATTTTCGTTTCGTGGAAGGAGACCTGCTCGAGCAATCGGCTCTGGACGATGCAATGCAGTCGGTTGACATGGTCTTTCATCTGGCCGCCAACCCGGACGTGAAATTTACCTCTGGTGATCCCACGGACAAGGACCTGAAGCAGAACACCCTGGCAACTTATGCCGTTCTAGAAACGATGAGGAAGAACGAGATCAAACGTCTCGCTTTCTCCTCGACTTCTGCCATTTACGGTATCGTTGAGAAACTACCCATTGACGAGAATCAGGCGCCGCGTCCCATCTCTCTTTACGGCGCCAGCAAGCTGGCCTGCGAGGGATTGATCTACTCCTTCCAGCACCTGTTCGACATGCAGTGTTGGATTTTCCGCTTTGCGAACATCGTCGGTCCGAAAGTGCGGACCCGCGGTCGAACCGTGATCGGCGACTTCGCACATAAGTTGACCGAGGACCCCAGCAAGCTACCGATTCTTGGCAACGGCAAACAAGCCAAGTCCTACCTTCGCAGCAGCGAATGCGTGGCCGCCATGCTTTACGCGATCGAACACGCCAACAACGAGCTGAACATTTTCAACTTGGGATGCAGTGATTGGATCACGGTCGACCGAATTGCCGAGTTGGTCGTCGAAGCGATGGGACTGACCAATGTCCAGTTCGAGTACACCGGAACCGAGGGTGGTTGGGCAGGCGATGTACCGCGTTTCAAGCTGGACGTCTCTGCGATCAACGAGCTCGGATGGAAGTCCAAACATGACTCCGAGCATGCAATTCGCTATGCCATCGAAAGCACATTGACGGCCATGGAGAAGGCAAACTGATGCAAGCTGTCATCCTTGCCGGTGGCTTGGGCACGCGGTTGTATCCGCTCACCAAAACCGTGCCCAAACCGATGGTTCCCGTTGGTGGCGTTCCCTATCTCGAGCACCAGTTGCGGTTACTTCGTGAGCAGGCGATCACCGACATCGTGCTGTTGATTGGCTACCTGGGTGAACAAATCGAGGATCACTTCGGTGACGGAAGCCGATTCGGTATCAACGTCGCCTACTCCAAAGAAGAGACACCTTTGGGCACCGGCGGAGCACTTCGTGAAGCACTGCCACTGCTAGACGATTCGTTCCTAGTGATTTACGGCGACTCCTATTTGCCAATCAACTATCTCGATCTGTTGCAGGCGCTGGGCGCGGCGACCGCCAAGGGCGCGGTCACGGTCTACGATAACCAGCACGAAGATACTGGCGTGACTAACAATATCGCACTTGACGAAAACGGTTTCTTGTCCAGGTACGACAAAAACAATCCCGACGATCCCGAATTGCGGTTCGTTGAAGCGGGCGTGTTGGCGCTGACCAAATCCGTGGTCGCCGAAATTCCATCCGGTAAGGTGTCACTCGAAGAACAGATTTTCCCTCAACTCATCGCCGATCGAGAATTGCTTGGGTTCGTTACGACTCAGCGGTTTTACGACATTGGCACGCCTGACCGACTCGACCGGATTGCGCATCTTTTCCAATGATCATTACTCGCACACCCTTCCGAATTAGCTTCGCTGGCGGCGGCTCGGACCTGGAAGCCTTTCACTGCAAGGAACCTGGTGCCGTTTTATCGACTGCAATCGATAAGTACATGTACCTAACCGTCAAAGAACGGTTCGGTGACACCTATCGCGTCAGTTATTCAAAAACAGAATTGACCGACAACGCCGACGATATCCAACACCCGATTGTTCGTGAGTGTTTGAAATCGGTCGGAATCAAGAAAGGACTCGAGATCGTCTCGGTGGCCGACTTGCCGGGCCAAAGCGGCATGGGTTCGTCCAGCAGCTTTACCGTCGGGCTACTGCATGCACTGCATGTCTTGAACGGCCACGTTGCGACCGCAAGTCGGTTAGCCGAACAGGCGTGCAAACTTGAAATTGAAACCTTGAAAGAGCCGATCGGCAAGCAAGACCAATACATTGCCGCTCACGGCGGCTTAAAATTCATCCAGTTTCAGCCCGATGGCAATGTGTTTGTCGATCCGGTGCCCTGTTGTCGGGGAACGTGGGAAGAACTCAACCGTCGTTTGTTGTTGTTTTTCACCGGCAAGACTCGCAAGGCAAGCACCGTTCTCAAGAAGCAACAATCCAATACCGAGGATCGTCGACCCGCTCTGCGTCGTTTGTGCGAAATCGCACATGAGATGCGCGATATCCTGTCGGCTGGAAACGATTTGAATCGATTCGGACAACTGCTGCATGAGGCCTGGATGACGAAGAAGACGCTGGAGTCATCGATCAGCAACAAGGAAATCGATCATGTCTACAACCGGGGCATCGATGCGGGTGCGTTGGGTGGAAAGCTGCTAGGCGCCGGCGATGGTGGTTTCGTTCTGTTCTTTTGCGAGCCACATTTGCAGAACAGACTGCGTGAGTCACTATCCGATTTGGTTGAGGTTCCTTTCCGAATGGAGCCCGAAGGAAGCAAAGTGATTTTTGTTGACGGTGATCGCTGGTGAGTCATCGCTGCGTCTTTATCGATCGCGACGGCGTGATCAATGTCAAACAACCCGACGGGCAATACGTCTGTCGATGGGACCAGTTTCAATGGATTGAATCGGTCGTGGATTGGATTCGGCTTTTCAATACGCTCGGTTACCTTGTGATCGTGGTAACGAACCAGCGATGTGTGGCGAAAGGGCTAGTCTCGGAATCGGAGTTGGACAACATCCACGACTGCATGACACGCGAACTGGCTGCCAAGGGCGCCAAAATCGACGATGTCATGGTCTGTCCCCACGAAGTGGACGCCTGTGATTGCCGCAAACCGCTGCCAGGAATGATCCATCGCGCTCGTGAAAAATGGGACATCGATCTGACCCAGTCGATCATGATCGGTGACTCGGAATCAGATCGCCAACTCGCCGCAAACTGCGAGTTATCTTTCGTGGGCGTTCGTGACGGAAAAATCAACGATATCCAAACGGAATTTGACGATCAGCATAAGGACACTCATGTCCCGCGTTAAGCGACTGCTGGTCATCACGCATGTGCCGCATTATCGGAGCGATGGCGAGTTACACGCCTACGGTCCCTACGTGCGCGAGATCAATGTGTGGTGCGATCTGTTCCCGCAAGTCACCATTGCGGCGCCGTGCTACGACCAGCCACCTCAGGGCGATGGCCTGGCGTTCTCGCGGGATAACCTTTCAGTCTTTCCCATTGCTGAATCCGGCGGTGAAACCATCTGGGCAAAGCTGTACCAGCTTTGCGTTCTTCCTTGGATCGTTGCTCGATTGTGCTTCGCGATGTGGCGAGCGGACGCGATTCACGTTCGCTGTCCCGGAAACCTGGGACTGCTGGGCGTAGCACTGGGGCCGATTTTTTGCAACAAGCTGGTTGCTAAGTATGCCGGACAATGGAACGGCTTTCCTGGTGAATCGCGGACCGTCACGCTGCAGCGTTGGCTGTTGGGTTCCCGATGGTGGCGAGGCACCGTGACGGTTTATGGCGACTGGCCTGGCCAAAGAGACCACGTTGTGTCGTTCTTCACTTCCGTGATGACAACGGAGCAGATCCAGCGTGCCAAAGAAATTGCGGCACGTCCGAAACCGCCCGAACCTTT
>JBGCGI010000060.1:0-76629 GCA_045110715.1 Rubripirellula sp. | reverse complement strand
CGAATCCATGGAAGAGCTGCGAAAAGTACCCCGGCAGCTCCGCGAGGAGCTCGCCAATGGCTTCGCCCAAGCAATGCTAGAGCGGAATCGTCTAGGAGGCACCGAGGCCGCGTTTCTGCGATATGTGTGCCTCTGCTGGGGAGTTTCAGCGCGAACCCCGCTCACCCCAGGATTCCAGATGTGAGTCGCGTGCATCCCCCGATAGGGGCATGGGATGTCTCGGATCTGGTGAGTTGCGAGTCGCAATGATTGAAGTCCACCCCAAGGCGGGTTAGCCTGTCACGATCGCATTCGTCCTTGGTTTAGTGAGCACTACCATGATTCGGCCTCTTCTTATCGCGTGCACTTTCTTTTTCGTTGCTCCAGCGTACAGCGCGATCAGTTGGAACATCACGTTTGAAGATGTCGTGAATAATACCGGCGTGGGATTCGATGACGCTACTTTTGGAGCGAGCCGACAAAGCACTTTTAATTCTGTATTGAACTACATCAATTCAGCGATAGATGCTAACGGCAACGTCGATTTTACTGTCAATAATTCTCAGACCGACGGTGGTGGGTCTTTGGCATCTGCGGGCACGTTGTATTTCACCGGACCAAATGGTTTCTCAAATGGACTCTTGTTTCAGCACGCAACGACGGGCGTTGATCCTTTTGGCGGAGCAAATGATGGAAGTGCAACGTTTGATTTTGGCTACAACTGGAACTCCGAATTGGATGCACCAACCCCTACCGAGTTCGATTTGTTCACGGTTTCGCTACATGAGGTCACGCATGCGATGGGGTTTGCATCGTTGGTAAATGCAGACGGCAATAGCGAAATCGATATGCCCGGTGGTAACCCCGGTGGTAACCCAGGTGTTTTCAGTGTGTTCGATACTTTTCTTGAGCTAGGTGACGGCACGGATTTGTTCTCGGCTGGAGGCAGCTACGACGGGACAGCAGCCGATTTGATCAGCGACGACGTTTTCTTTTCCGGAGCCAACGCGGTGGCGGCGAACGGTGGGGCACCCGTGAAAATGTACGCTCCGACCACCTTCAATGATGGGTCTAGCATCTCTCACTTCAATCAGAACTTCATTATTCCGACCGTCGGAGGCGCAGTCACTGGCCCATTCTTCCCCGGTACAATCATGTCACCCGCCGTCGCGATGGGTGTTGAGAAACGCGCCTACACCGCCCTCGACCTAGGAGTTTTACAGGACATCGGCTGGACAGTAAGCGCTGTCCCTGAACCGTCTTCTTTTCTTGCTCTAGCCATCGTCGGAGCGGGTGCTGCCTACCGAAAGCGACGGAAGTCAGCCAAGCAGGCCGCTTGATTCACATCAGTGCGCTACCCGCCGATGGCGTACATCGGTCGATCGGGTGGCAGGAATCCGTCGTCACTGATTCCATGAGCGGCAGCTTTGGCTTGCACGCTACTTTGAATCGCGTCGAGCAACTCTTGGTCGGATACTCCGCCTCGCATCAAGTCGCGTAGTGGCGTTTCCGTTTGAGCGAACAGGCAATTGCGAATGGCTCCATCGGCGGTGATGCGTAGCCGATTGCAGGCCTCGCAAAAAGGTGCGGTCACGGAGCGAATGATTCCAAACCGGCCGCCTGCCACAGAGAAGTTCTCGGCGGGTTGGGATGGGTGTGGCCGATCCACTTCGGAAATCTCACCGAAGTGCTTGCCAATGATCCCAAGCAGATCGTCACCGCTTAGCACTTGGTCTTTTTGCCATGCTCGGTCGGTGTCCAACGGCATGAACTCGATGAAACGCATGACGACGTTTCTGGCCATCGCAAACTCTAGCAATCCAACGATCTCCTTCTCGGAGATCCCTTTGATCGCCAGCGCATTCAGCTTGATCGAATCAAAGCCGCAGGCGATGGCGGCATCGATGCCTTGGATCGTTCGCTCAAGTCCGGTGCGACGGGTGATCTTTTGAAAGACGTCTTCGTCGAGGGTGTCCAGGCTAATGTTGAGTCGCTTCAGGCCGGCTGCTCGCAACTCACCGGCTTGGTCTGCTAACAAGATGCCATTGGTCGTCAGTGACAAATCGTCCAATCCTTCGATGCTGGCGATTTTCGCAATCAACACGGATAGCTCACGGCGAACAAGCGGTTCGCCGCCGGTGATACGAATGTCGCGAACCCCCACCGAGACCAATAGCTCGGCAAGCCGCTGCAGTTCCTCAAAGGTCAGCAACCGGTCTCGAGGCACGAACTCTGCGTTCGTCTCGGGCATGCAGTAGAAGCAGCGAATGTTACATCGATCGGTCACGCTCAGTCGTACGCTCGTATGGACGCGTCCAAACCGGTCGACGAGTGACTGATGTGAAGGAGGATTCGACATGGACGTGTTGATCTCTTGTTGGCCAAGAACAATCCTGGCACGGCCTTCTCAGCAGGCTGCAAATGATGGAAGCTTCATCATACTCATCCTGGCTTGCGAATCCGAGCCACCCTCAGCAGTGAAACGGAAGATGGATCGGTTTCGATAGCCGTCAGCCAACCAGCTTCTCAATCACATGCCCATGCACGTCGGTGAGTCGAAAAGGACGACCCGCATACGTGAAGGTCAACCGTTCATGATCGATGCCCAATTGATGCAGAATCGTCGCCTGGATGTCGTGTACATGAACTGCATCCTCGACCGGATGAAAGCCAAGCTCATCCGTCTTTCCGATCGTCTGGCCAGCACGAACGCCACCACCGGCCATCCACATTGTGAACGCCTGTGGGTGGTGATCACGCCCCAGTTTGCGACCGAGTGCTTCGCTTGACTCGACCATCGGTGTGCGACCGAACTCACCGCCCCAAACCACGAGTGTCTCGTCCAACATTCCGCGCCGCTTCAGGTCCTTGATCAAGGCGGCACACGCTTGGTCGGTCTGCAGGCACTGCCTCTTCACACCACCTTCGACGTTGCTGTGGTGATCCCAACCGGAATGATAGAGCTGGATGAAACGGACTCCGCGTTCAGCCATTCGTCGAGCAAGCAAACAGTTCTTTGCGAACGAACCAGCATCGTCCTTTGCGACTCCGTACAGATCGAGAGTCGACTGATCCTCTGCAGAGAAATCCATCAACTCGGGAGCGCGGGCCTGCATCCGATACGCCATTTCATAGGATTCAATGCGTGCTTCAATATCAGCATCGCCCGTGCGTTGAAAACGCTCCTGATTGAGTTGGCTGATCAAATCGATTGTCTTTCGCTGCGTTTGGCGACTGATACCCGATGGGTTTGCCACATGCAAAATGGGGTCGCCGCTGGCACGAAAGGGCACGCCCTGATGCTCGCCGGGTAGGAATCCCGCGCTCCACATCGAGGCTCCGCCCGAGAGATTTCCTCCGCTCTTCAGGACGACGAACGCAGGCAGATCTTGAGTGTCGCTGCCAATTCCGTAGCTCAGCCATGAGCCCATGGATGGGCGCCCAGGAATCGGGCTCCCCGTGTTCACGAACAGTTGTGCTGGAGAATGATTGAACTGTTCGGTGTGTACGCTCTTGATGATCGTGATATCGTCGGCAATGCTTCCAAGATGAGGTAGCGTCTCAGCGATTTCGGCGCCACATTGGCCGTGTTTGGCAAACTTGAACCGTGGTGACAGGACAGCGGCGTTCGGCTGGATGAACGCGTATCGTTGTCCCGCAATCACCGATGGAGGAATCGGCTTTCCTTCCAGTTCGACCAATTTTGGTTTGTGATCAAACAGATCAAGCTGGCTAGGAGCGCCGGCCATGAACAAATAGATCACACGCTTGATTTTGGGCGGGTGATGGAATCCTCGCTCTCGAGACGCACTTGGATTCGTTTCTACAGCTGAAACACTAGAACCAAACTCGTTGGCCAAGAGCGCAGCCAGAGCGACCTTGCCGAGTCCGACGCCACACGTTTGAAACATCTGTCTTCGCGTGGATGCTCTTAGCTGGATGTTCATAGCAAGTCGTTGCAATATTGGGTTAGCGAGAACCGAGAGGACCCATCTTCGTATCCGCTAGTTTACACTGCAGGCAATTCGAAGAGTAAACAGCAATTGCCTTTGTGAGCGAGATCGCGATGCGAAACGACATCTACGGAATCGGAATTCTTGTTCTGGTTCTCTGGCTTGTCTTCATCGTCGATGCATTGATCCCGGCACAGTTGGTCGGTTGGGGACTGCACCCGCGGACGTTGACCGGACTGATCGGTGTCGTCTCGATGCCGCTTCTGCATGGGAGCCTCGGTCACATCGTCAGCAATACGGTTCCGCTGATCGTGTTGCTCGTTCTGTTGTCTGGCTCCAAAGCAAACAATTGGACGATCGTGCTTGCAGTCGTTCTTCTCAATGGCGCGTTGCTATGGTTGTTCGGACGCAACGCGATTCATGTCGGTGCGAGCGGTCTCGTCTTTGGCTTGATTGCGTTTCTGATCGTGTCGGGCGCGATCGAGAAGCGGCCCATTCCTTTGGCGATCGCGGTCCTGGTAGGACTGCTGTTTGGCGGGACACTGATTACCGGTGTGTTGCCTAGGATGGGCGGGCAAGTCTCTTGGGACGGGCATCTAACAGGGGCAATTGCGGGCGGCACCGTTGCGTACGCTTTGACTAGTTTTCGCAGTGCTAGTCGAGCCTTCTGACGACAACAAAAGGGCTGCTGGTCGAAAAGTACGACCCATTCCAGAAGTGGAACAAAGAAAACGCGTCCGGGGCATTGGGGCAGTACACCCCGAACGCTAACGCAGCACTGCTGCGGTACTACAAAGATAGTAAGACAACATGAATTTGGCGAGGGGCTTCGGGAAAAAGTGAACGGAGTTTGTGTAGGTTGGGGGAGTGCAATAACGATTAGAGTGCGCAGGAAAGCGGAGGAATTTGAGAGGGTGTCCCTCAATCCATCCACTAGATTTCGCCGTAATCCGCCAGAGAAGCCTGGACACCTTGGTTGAGGGCATTGAAGGTGGCCTTGTTGACCGGCACAATCGTTGCGTCGCCACAACTTGGATGTCGTGAAATAGCCCGAGCTAGGGATCAGCTAACCAGATTTGCACCACGAGAAACAGCGAAGCAGGCCCATGGGAAGTTCGAAAGATAAGAAGCCGAAGCTCACAATGGCCGAAAGGGCCGACAAATTTCTCTGCTACCAGAAGTCGGTACAAACACCCGATCATGAAGTCGAGTTTTTTGAACAGGCGTACAAGGATGCCTACCGGCGAAAGCCCTATGTCTTGCGTGAAGACTTCTGCGGTACTTTTGCGGTTTGTTGTAGTTGGGCAAAGTCGAATGCCAAGAGGACTGCCCTTGGTGTGGACCTTTGTCCAGAAACCCTACAGTGGGGGCGCGATCACAACCTCGCAAAGCTCACCGATGCACAACAATCCAGAGTGCGTTTGATTGAACAGGATGTTCGAAAACGAAATCGTCCACCCGCGGATGTCTTGGCCGCGCAGAACTTCTCGTTTTGGATTTTCAAGACGCGAGCTGAAGTCATTGAATACTTCAAGGTCGCTCGCTCGAACTTGAGTGCGCAGGGCATCATGGTGATGGACATGATGGGTGGCGGTGAGTGCTTGGAAGAAGGCTTGGTCGACAAACGTACAATCGTCAAAGGCAAGAAAGGATTCAAGTACCGTTGGAAGCAGGTGAGTTACAACCCCATCACTGGTGACGCGAGCTTTTCGATCAGCTTCAAGTTTCCTGACGGCAGCAAGATCAAGAACGCTTTTGAGTACCATTGGCGGTTCTGGAGCATTCCCGAAGTACGCGAAATGTTGGCCGAAGCGGGCTTCAGCGAAAGCCGTGTGTACTGGGAGAACGACGATGAAGACCACGAAGACTTCGGGAAGTGGGAGCGGGCTGATGACGCCTCGAGTGACCCGAGCTGGATTTGCTATATCGTTGCTGTGAAGTAGGAAGCCTCTTTCATTGAGCTGGATTGATGTCTCGAGTAACGACTCTGCTGTGTTTGTTCTTGCTAACGCCACTCCCTTGTTTGGCAGAGGATTCCGAGCGAAAAAATTTCTCGGCCTCTCAACTGGTCGCTTGGTGCATCGTTCCGTTCGATGCGAAACAACGCGGCCCTTCTGAACGCGCCGAGATGCTCAAGGGTCTTGGCCTGCGTCGTGTCGCCTACGATTGGCGTGCCGAGCATGTGCCAACTTTTGAGCAAGAGATTCGCGAGTACAAAGAGCACGGCATCGAGTTCTTTGCATTCTGGAGCTGGCATGATTCGATCGAGCCTTTGATCAAGAAGCACGGAATCAAGCCGCAGATTTGGATGATGCTCCGGCAGCCAGTCGGAGACACCCAAGCCGCGAAAGTGGCTGCCGCTGCCCAGCAATTACTTCCGCATGTTCAGAAGACGCGTGAATTGGGATTGAAGTTAGGCATCTACAATCATGGTGGTTGGTCGGGCCAGCCGGAAAATATGGTGGCGGTGTGCGAATTCCTTCGTCTCCATCATCAAGGCGAACACGTTGGGATCGTTTACAACTTTCACCATGGCCATGAACACATGGCTAACTTTGTTCGCCATTTTGAATCGATGCAGCCATTGCTGCTCTGCCTGAATCTGAACGGCATGGCAGACGCCGATTCCGTCGCCGGCTTGAAGAACAAAATTTTGCCGATTGGATCAGGTAAGCATGAATCACAAATGATTCGGCATCTGATTGACCGAAACTACAGCGGACCGATCGGAATTCTAGATCATCGAAACGAGCTTGATACAGAACTGTCTTTGAGGCAGAACCTCGAGGGACTTTCAGGTCTATTGAGCAAGTGATCGGCAATCCTTCACCCAGCCAAGGAATCAAAATGCGATTTGAATCAGCGTGGATCGGTTGTCTGTGCATTTGCTTTTCTCTTCACACTGCGTTGGCGGAAGTCCCGACAGTGTTCGCTTCGGGGGAAGCTTCGACGGATCGAAGGCGCGGGGAGCTTCAAACATTGAACGGGTACTTTCCGTTTCAACCAGTCAACACCGTCGCAGATTGGGATCAGCGCCGCGGTGAAATTCGACGCCGAGTTTTGGTGTCGCAGGGGCTCTGGCCGTTGCCAACGAAGACGCCACTGAACGCCGTGGTTCATGGCCGAGTCGAACGCGATGATTACGTGGTGGACCGGGTCATCTTCGAGTCCATCCCAGGGCACTATGTCACCGGTAGTCTGTATCGCCCCAAGGGGACAGCTGGTGTGAAGTCGTTGCCCGCGATTCTGTCGCCTCATGGTCATTGGAAAGCGGGACGTTTCTATGATGCTGGAGAGGCAGGTGCAAAGGCGCAAGTGGAACAAGGCGCTGAAACGTCGACGGTTGCAGCTCGGTTCCTGATTCAAGCCCGCGCGGTGCAGCTCGCCCGAATGGGCTGCCTGGTGTTTTGTTACGACATGACGGGTGAAGCGGATTCCGTTCAGATCAGTCATCGTCCAGCAAAGTGGTCGCATCTCGATAAGAAAGAGAATTGGGGATTCATGAGTGTGCAGGCGGATTTGCGGCTGCAGAACATGATGGGGCTGCAAACCTGGAACTCGATTCGCGCCGTTGACTTCTTGCTACAGCTCAAGGAGACGGATCCGAACCGAATTGGGGTGACCGGCGCAAGTGGTGGCGGAACCCAATCAATGATCCTTGGGGCAGTTGACGAACGAATCGCCGCCGCCATGCCTTGCGTGATGGTCTCGACGGCGATGCAGGGCGGCTGCACTTGCGAGAATGCACCGTTGATGCGCATTGGTCAAGGAAATGTCGACATTGCCGCTGCCATTGCTCCGCGACCGCTTGGTTTGACAGCGGCAGACGATTGGACAGTGGAGTTGCAATCGAAGGGATTCCCCGATCTGGTTCGGCTCTATGAAATGCTTGGCCACCGCGACCGACTCCACGCGGTCTTTCATACGCAGTTTCGGCACAACTACAATCTGGTCAATCGATTGTCGATGTATGGCTTCTTCAACCGCCATTTCAAACTCGGTTTCGACGAATCAATCGCGGAACGTGAGTTTGAACCCTTATCACGTCAAGAAGCGAGCGTTTGGGGAGGCGATCATCCCGCGCCAAGCGGAAACCAAGTCGGGGACGATCATGAGGTTCGTATTTTGAAGCTGGCAACCGGTGACTCCGACAAGCGACTGAATGCGTTGGAAGCGAATTCAGAGCTGCATGAGGAAATTGTTGGTGGCGGTTGGCAAACGATTCTCGGTCGCAGGCTGAGTGAAGTTGGTAATGTCAAGTTTGAACGGCGTGCGGAAACGGATCAGAGCATCCGTGCAGGACTTGTCATGCACACCGATGAGGGCGAGCAGATTCCAGCAGTCGTCATGGAACCCCAGCAGACTTCTCAGACGACGATCATTTGGGTGACCGATACCGGGAAAGCAGAACTGTTTGGATCGTTGTCGGAGGAAGTTAGCCGGAAGTTGAAGGCGGGGAACACAGTCATAGGGGCCGATCTCTTTGGGCAGGGAGAGTCCTCGCTGGAGGATTCATCATCACAGCGAATGTGGTACCAACGCGGCGGAGATCAGGGATGGCACCGATTCTCTGGCTACACGCACGGCTACAACCACTGTTTATTCGCCCAGCGAGTCCACGACATTCTTTCGTTGATCAAGTATGCCAAATCCAAAGGTGGCGACGTTGAACTGATCGGTGTTGGGAAAGTCGCTGGGCCTCTCGTGCTAGCGGCATTGAGCCAGGCAGAAGGGGTGGTTGCAAACTCGGTGGTCGATCTTGAGGGGTTTCGTTTCGAGAGCGTGACACGCCATGACGATCCGATGTTCGTCCCCGGTGCGGTCAAGTATTTGGATGTAGACGGCCTGCGGTCGCTAGCGAACTAGCCCTCATCTTGCTGCCGTTTGCGAAGCACAGCGTTTTGATTGACCTGCTGGCGTTGAGCAATGGAAAGCGACGACCACTGCCCAATCTCGTCCAGCGTACGAAAGCAGCCGGTACAGAGCGGCTTGTCATCGGCGTCCGGCTTGACTTGGCAAATGCCAATGCAAGGGGAAGAAGCTTGATCGTTTTCGAGGGAATTCGGCATCGCGTTAGTATCCTAGCAGGGTGTCCAGCGTGGAGCAGCCGCGACGGCATTCGTGATAGAATGTGCGTTGCTTTGATCTCACTTGAACAGGTTGCATAAGAATGATGATGCTTCGGAAATCACTTGTATTTGGCGTTTGGATGCTGGGCTGCTTGCCCGCTATTGAAGCCAATGAGTCCTGGACCGCATTCCGTGGACCGCAAGGAGATGGGATTGTCCACGCAAAGACGAACCTGCCAAGTGAGTGGTCGAGCACCGAGAATGTAGCGTGGCGGATTGAACTTCCGGGAAATGGTTGGTCTTCGCCGGTGGAGGCCCAGGGCAAGCTCTATGTTTCTGCCGCCGTTCCCCCAGGCTCGGACCAGAAGAGTGGGAAAGAGTTCACTCTGTCGCTGCTGATCATTGATGCCGACAGTGGTGACTTGCTGAAAAACGTTGCCATCATGGATCAAACGGCTGATCGGTCACCGAAGGTTCACAAGAAGAACAGTCACGCTAGCCCGACCCCAATTATCGATGGCGATCGCATCTATGTTCATTTCGGCTATCAGGGATCGGCATGTCTTTCCTTGCAGGGTGACGTGATCTGGAAGAATCGAGATTTGTATTTCAAGCCAACGCATGGCAACGGTGGAACGCCAGTCTTGGTGGGCAATCGCTTGATCTTTACATGCGATGGTGACAAAGAACCAAAGGTGGTCGCGCTAGACGCGGAGACCGGGAAACTGGCTTGGGAAACTCGGCGTCCGCTCGAGACCAAAAAGACATTCTCCTTTTGCACACCAACCGTCATTGAAGTGGACGGTGTGAAGCAGGTGATTGCACCAGGCAGCGACTGCGTGTTGGCGCTTGATCCGCAAAATGGCGAGATCATTTGGGATGTGCGGTATACCGGTTACTCGGTCGTGCCGAAGCCAGTCTACGATCGTGGCTTGGTGTTCGTGTCGACCAGTTTCGATAACAGCAAGTTGCTGGCGATTCGCCCAACCGGCAAGGGGGTCGTGACTGACACTCATGTTGAGTGGCAGGCGGATCGCAATGTTCCCAAGACGCCATCGATGATTGCTCATGAAGGCTTGGTCTACTCAATCAGCGACAATGGAATCGCGATGTGTTTGGATGGCGAAACCGGTGAACAGGTTTACCAGAAACGTGTCGGTGGCAACTTTTCGGCTTCACCGATGTTGGCAGGCGATCTGATTTACTACACCAGCGAAGAAGGTCTCACGACGGTAATTCAGACGGGACGCGAATTTAAAAAGATCGCCGAGAACGACACGGGTGAGCGAACACTCGCATCGCTGGGAGTGGTGGGTGACTCGCTGTTGTTGCGAACCGAAGACGCGCTCTACCGAATCGGAGGTTCAGAGTGATCGAGTGAAGCTCGGTACTCACCCGGCGATACCCCACAATGAGTCTTGAATTGTCGGTAGAACGTCGATAGATCATTGAATCCGCATTCGAACGCAACGGACGTGATCGACAGACCGGTTTGTTGCAGACGCCGACGGGCGTGATCAATGGCGAGAGACCGAATGTGACGTAGCCACGTTTCGCCAGCGATTTCAGCAAACAGTTTGGTGAAAGTGCGTCGGGGAATCCCAAGCTGACCGGCAGCTGCATCGATGGTGGTTTCATCAAAGAATCGCGTCGGTAAGGAATCGATGTACGATTGCACGATCAGGCGTTCCGATGAAATCGCAGGTTCATTTCGCGGAGTTTCGGCTGGTCGTTCGACAACCGACTGAATCAGCGTGAGGGCATCTGCGACTAAAGAAACCGACTGAGCCGGCTTGGGGTCTTCTTGGACGTGGACCATCCGACGCATCGTGGATGCGATCCGTCCTGCGAAGACAGGAGCACGGCGAACGACTTGCGTTTCGATCGAGTCCAATACAGGAGGATCGAAATGCACGAGTTGCTGTGAAATGCAGCAGACATACAAACTGGCGGCAGCCGTTGGGTCATCCTCAATTCGGTTTCGCGTTCCTGGCTTGACGACGATCACATCGCTGGCCGAGAACGGTTCGGAAAGACCTCCGAGGTAGAATGTGCCTCTGCCACTGAGCACGTACACCAACTTGATGAACGAGTGAGTCCGCCACTCCATCGTGAATTCAGGGCTATGGTGACTCTCTAAGACGAGAGCACCACAGGGTGGAAGGACTTCTGGAAGCGCTCGATCGGTTAGTTTCTTTGGATTCATTGTCGTCGCCACCAGATCGTGTGCCCGAATTGCGAAATTCGCGTGAGCCCGATTTCCCAAGACTCGTCAGGGGAAACGGCATAGTATATTCAGATCTTTTCAATTGAGAGCACAAAAGGTTCTTAGGTATGACCCAATCTGCAACAAGGGAATCGACGGTCGATCCCGTACAGTTACTGTCTCCCGGCCGAAAGATCACGGGGATTTCCGCAATTCTGTTGCCCCTGAATGCGGATCACTCTGTCGACTGGACCGATTTTGATCGACACGTTCAACGCACCTTTGACGCTGGCCTGATTCCGGCCGTCAACATGGACACGGGCTATGCAAACTTGATTGACGATTCAACGCGTCAGGAAGTTCTTGAAAGAACCAATGCGATCGCCAACAGCCGACAGTTTGTCGCTGGAGTTTTTGTTGGTGACACGCCGGAGTCGAGTTTTGATCAGGACGGTTACAGTCGTGGTATCGATCAGATTCAGTCGCACTCTGGCACACCAATCTTCTTCCAGTCTTATGGCCTGATCGCACTCTCCGATGATGCGTTGGTCGACGCCTATCAAGGGCTCGCAAAACGATGCGAGTCTTTCTTGTTCTTCGAACTCGGTAAAGTCTTCGCGCCGTTTGGCCGTATCTATTCGTTGGACGTGTACGAGCAGTTGATGCAAATTCCAAACGCGATTGGCGCCAAGCATTCGTCGCTCCGTCGCCAACCGGAGTGGGAGAGGCTCACATTGAGGAATCGTGTTCGGCCGGACTTCAAAGTCTTTACTGGAAACGACTTGGCGGTTGACATGGTGATGTACGGAAGTGACTACTTGCTGGGTTTGAGCACGTTTGCTCCCGATGCTTTTGCGGCGCGAGATGCGATGTGGGAAGCAGGTGACGCTCGCTTTTATGAGATGAATGATCTGCTGCAATACTTGGGTGCGTTTACGTTTCGTGATCCGGCACCGGCCTACAAGCATTCTGCAGCGATGTTTTTAAAGTTACGTGGCATGATTACGAGTGATTCGACGCATCCTCGATCGCCCTCTCGTCCCGATTCGGATCGTGAAGTGTTGCAAACGATTGCAAGCGATCTCGAGAAACGATTGAAGGAGTCCAACTGATGGCGTTTCCCCGCGTTGCGAGCTTCAAGTCGCACGACAAGTTCGTGCAGCATTTGAGTAGCCTAGGATTAGATTTGCCTTGCGATGAGTCGCTGACAAGCGGTGAGGATTCAGCGTTGGCCCGGACGCTTTCGTGTGATCAGTTCACAATCGGAAATCGTTTCTGCATCTTACCAATGGAAGGCTGGGACGGAACGCCAGAGGGTAAGCCGACTGAGTTGACCCGCCGTCGATGGAAGAACTTTGGAATCAGCGGTGCCAAACTGATGTGGGGAGGTGAAGCAGTTGCCGTTCGTCATGATGGTCGAGCAAATCCGAATCAACTGCTGATGACGGAGGACAACTTGTCGGCGATCGAGTCTCTGCGGGAGACTTTGGTCGAGTCTCACCAAGAGCGATTTGAGACGACGGATGATTTATTGATCGGATTGCAACTGACCCATTCAGGTCGGTTTGCGCGACCGAACAAGAAATCACGTGCCGAACCGAGGACAGCTCAGAGAAACTCGGCGCTCGATGCGAGGCAAGGCATTCAAGACGATTCGAAAGTCCTGACCGATGATGATCTTCGGCAGCTGATCGATGATTTTGTTGCTGCTGCCGTCCGAGCAGAGAAGGCGGGTTTCGCATTTGTGGACGTGAAGCACTGCCATGGATACTTGGGGCATGAATTGCTCAGCGGATTCGATCGGCCAGGTGACTTTGGAGGCAGTTTTGAGAATCGGACTCGCTTTTTGCGTGAGATCGTTGCTGGAATCTGCGCTCAAGCGCCGTCGCTGGCTTTGGCAGTACGGGTGAGTGTTTTCGATTTCGTCCCGTTCGGACCGGGGCAAGATCGCATCGGAATCCCGGACGTGAACGCCGATGCGAGATTGGCCTTTGGGGGTGATGGCACGGGCACTGGCATTGATTTCAGCGAACCATCGAAGTTCATGGAGCTGTTGCAAGAGTTGGGAGTCCGATTGGTTTGTACGACTGCGGGTAGTCCCTACTACAACCCGCATATCCAACGACCGGCCTATTTTCCTCCGAGTGATGGCTACCAACCGCCGGAAGATCCTTTGGTGGGCGTTGTCCGTCAGATTCGCGCGACGGCTGATTTGAAGCGGAAGCACCCTGATCTGATTTTCGTGGGCTCGGGCTACACGTACTTGCAAGATTGGCTCCCCAACGTGGCTCAGGCGGTTGTGCGCGAAGGTTGGGTCGATTCGGTGGGGTTGGGGCGAATGGTGTTGTCCTATCCTGATTTACCGGCGGATGTCTTGGCCGGCAGCGTGATGACTCGCAAGAAGGTGTGTCGAACTTTCAGCGATTGTACGACTGCGCCACGCAACGGGATGGTCAGTGGCTGTTATCCTCTTGATCCGTTCTACAAGGAGCGGCCGGAACGCGAAATTCTGAAAAAGTTGAATGCGTGAAGGTTTCCGATCATTCGACTCGCAGACGGGATTGATTCTCATGCGTGCTTGTTCTGTCTTATTCTTCTTGAATTTCATGGCGGCGGTTTGCGCCGTTGCCCAAGACAGTGAACCCGTTCGAGAGCCGATCGTGGTAACAGAAGCAGCACGGCGGATTCACCGTGCTGCGCCGGTAGTTGATGGACACAACGACCTTCCTTGGGCACTTCGAAAAACTGGCGGAAGCTTTGAGAAGTATGACATCGCCAAATCGCAGCCAGAGTTTCATACCGACATCGAACGTTTGAAGCAGGGCGGCATCGGAGCTCAGTTTTGGTCGGTATACGTCCCGGTATCGACTTCGCAGGAAGGTTCCGCGTTGACCCAGACTTTGGAGCAGATCGAAATTGTCAAAGCGATGGCGACGCGATACAGCGATGACTTTGAGCTTGCTTATTCAACCGCGGACATTGCTCGGATACGTGCGGCAGGCAAAATTGGCTCGATGATCGGCGTCGAGGGTGGGCACTCAATCGAGAACTCTCTGGGTGTCTTGCGGCAACTGTACCAGCAGGGGGCGAGGTACATGACGCTGACTCATTCGATGTCACTTCCTTGGGCGGACTCTTGCAGTGATGAACCGATTTCTGGAGGGCTGTCTCCGTTTGGCGTCGCTGTCGTGCAAGAGATGAATCGCTTAGGAATGTTGATTGATCTCTCTCATGTGTCCGCCGATTGCATGCGGCAAACGCTTCAGGTCACAACCGCGCCTGTGATCTTCTCTCATTCATCTGCCCGAGCAATTGCCGATCATCCACGCAACGTGCCCGATGACGTTTTGAAATTGACTCGTAAGAATGGCGGGGTCGTGATGATTAATTTTTTCAACGACTATGTGAATCCCGCCAACGCTCAGCGTTCAGTCGTTAAGTCGAAACTGCGGACGCAGTGGAGGCTTGAGTTTGCGGACGACTCAAATGCGGCAACTGCGAAGTTGAAACGTTGGGAAATCGCCAACCCTCGTCCAGATGTTTGCACGGCTCATGATGTGCTGGATCACATTGACCATGTGGTCGAAGTCGCTGGAATCGACCATGTGGGGTTGGGATCTGACTTTGATGGAGTGTCTGCCTTGCCGCAGCAATTGGAAGACGTCAGTTGCTATCCCGTGATCACTCAAGGACTGTTGGATCGTGGCTATCAGGAAACGGACATTCAAAAAGTTCTGGGCGAGAATGTGATTCGCGTCTTCCACGCCGCCGAAGTCGCTGCGGCCAAGCTGCAAGACTAGTTAGCAGCGGACGTTTTCGACATTTCAGGGCGTTGTTGCACCCCACCCGACAGACCTGCTTTCGGCTAAGATGGAGGCCGAGGAAAGTGGGGCTGTGGGGTTCTGCAGTTACCTCGTCAAACATAAATGGTTTCGGCTCTCTATTGGAACACTAGCACTGATGAGTAACACCGTAGAATCGATGCAGGCGGAGGCCGAGGAGTTTCGTGATCGTTACAACGCGGTTCGTGAGATGGTCGGGCGTGTGATCGTGGGGCATGATGATATTGTTCATGGTGTTTTGACCGCAGTGCTTTGCGGCGGGCATTGCCTCCTGGAAGGTGTTCCCGGCTTGGGGAAGACGATGCTTGTGCGAACGCTTTCTGAAGTGCTCGATCTGGACTTCAACCGGGTTCAGTTCACGCCGGACCTGATGCCAGCGGATATCTTGGGCACGAACATGATCATCGAAGATGACGATGGTCGACGTAAATTCGAGTTTCAGCGTGGGCCGGTGTTCACGCAGATTTTGTTGGCTGACGAAATCAACCGAGCGACGCCCAAGACGCAGTCGGCAATGTTGGAAACGATGCAAGAGGGAACCGTCACCGCAGCCGGCAAACGTTTTGAGCTTTCCAAACCGTTCTTTGTCTTGGCGACACAGAATCCAATCGAGCAAGAAGGGACGTACCCACTTCCGGAAGCCCAGTTAGATCGATTCTTGTTCAAGTTGGTCGTTGGCTACAGCAGTCGAGAAGACCTGAATGTGATCGTTGAACGGACCACTCGAGGTGAGAAGATCGAGTTGGAGAAAGTGATGGATGGACCGGAAATCATCAAGTGGCAGCAGATGGTGCGACAAGTGATTCTGGCACCCCATGTCCAGGATTACTTGGTTCGATTGAACTTGGCCACCCATCCTGATGGACCGCATTCGGTGGACGCCACAAACAATTACGTGCGTTGGGGAGCGAGTCCGCGTGGTGCACAAACCCTGGCACTGGCATCCAAAGTTCGAGCTTTGTTAGAAGGACGCTACAACGTCAGCTTCGAGGACATTCGCCGTGTCTTCTTGCCAGCGATGCGGCACCGAGTGCTTTTGAACTTCGAAGCTCAGGCGGAGGGAATTGATCCCGATACGGTCTTACTGGACATCCTGGAAAAGGTTCCAGAGAAAGCCGACTGACCCAGGCAGGCTCATTTGCGTTTCTTTCGAGCGGGCTTTGGATCCAAATTTGCGTCCAAATCTGCTGAGGTGATGCTGGACTCAACACCGTCTTTGGGGACTTCCGCTTTGGCAGTCCATAGTAAGGCGTTCAAAACGACTTTGCGAAAATCATCATTGCCCCAGTTGTCGTGAAAGTGACCGCCGGTGAAACCGAAGCCACGTCCGCTATCGGATCGTTCAACGGTCCACATGACCGCTTCGGCGCGTCCCTTGGATGCTTGGATGTGTGGGTAGGGGCCTTTGGGATAGACATAGGGGCCATCACGAACCGCATCGGATGGGATAGCGACCAGGATCGGCGCAAACTTCATGTCTTCCATGGGGCCTGCTTCAACGCCGCTGACATCGCCAATGAACCGCATGTTGATGTACCATTCGTCTTTGATCTGAAATGGCTTCACGCCGTTTGCAATCGGATGATCGGGTAGCGTGATGAAATGAGGTTCCCACATCGGATTGCACGAATGCATGTTCTCGTAGTGGCCGCCAATCCAGCGTTTGAACTCTTCGCCGGCTTGGTCGGCTACCACTTCGACGCCGTAGTGCATGAAGCCGAGGCCGACTCCCTTCTGGGCCCACTCATCGACCACTTTCAGTCTGCGGCCGTCTTCCTGCACGACTTCGTGCCGGCCTCCGCCATCCATGAAGAAAATCACCGCGTCTGCATTCTTGAAGACGGATTCGTCTGCAGGCCAGCCGTTGAGTACGACTTGAGCGTCCACCGTGGGGACTTCCTTCAAGCATTTCGCCAATAGTTGCACGCCCGCGTTGAACTCATGCATCCTGGGAGGATGAGAAGGTTTGCCGGCAACGATAACGATCTTCTTGGTTTCTGCTTGTGAGAAACTCGGGGCGATGCTCAGCAGGAACATCGATGCAAGAACAAGAATGCAGTGTCTCAAAGTTAGGATCTCGTCGCGTGTTCAAGGAAGTTGTTTGGTGCGAAGGATGACGGATCATCGTTCGTGGCACGGTGATATTGTAACCAACTTGGCAGCTTCACTTTTCACCTTTGTCGCATTGGACGACGTCGTGATTTCGTAGAATTACCGCAACTTGGAACGTCCGAACCGGTAGGAGGCGTGGTTCGATTTGGTCGTCATCACCACGATGGTCGGCAACCAAATGGCGGCCCGGCTTACTCGCCACCATGGTGTTTCCACCAAACACGAGCTTCATCGACCGTCCAAGGATGTGTCACTCGGAGTCGGTCAATGGTTTGCGATAGCTCTTGGATATTCTCGAAACGATCCCCGGCGTCCTTGGCCATGCATTGAAGGACCAACTGGCTGATCTCTTCGGGAACATCTGCTTCCCGATGAGTCGCGATGCTGATCGGCTGATGGTCGATGATCAATGCGAACAGCGACTCGGGATCGCATTCGATATACGGTGGTCGACCCGCTAGTAGGTAGTATGCGACGCATCCTACCGAGTAGATATCGGACCGCGGGTCCATGTTGGACGGCTCACGGAAGCGTTCCGGCGCCATGTACATGGGCGTTCCTGCCCAGAGTGTTTCAGTGGTTTGGTACACGCCGGATTCTGGTTGCAACGGTTTGGCCAATCCGTAATCGAAGACGACGGCCCAGTCACCAACCGAAGCATCCAAGGAAAGCATGACGTTCTGAGGCTTGATGTCACGATGCAACAGATTCATTCCGTGGGCTTCGGCCAGTGCATCGCAGATTTGACTGATGACAAACAGCACGCGGCCGATGGGTTGGTGACCGCTTCGTGCAACGACTTCTTGTAGCGTTAGACCACGCAGGAACTCCATCACGCAGAAAGCGACTCCTTCATCCGAGCGTCCGTAGTCGTAAATCATGACACTGTGCGGATTGCTAAGCGAGGCAGCTAATTTCGCTTCGCGATCGAATCTTAGTCGGTCTTCTTTGTTGTGGCGATCTCCACGCAGCACCTTCAAGGCTGTATCACGACCGAGTTGGCGATGTCGGGCTCGATAAACCACACCCATTCCGCCACTGCCAAGTTGATCGGTGACATCGTAGCGACTGAGAGGATGCACTGCGGCCTGTTCTTCGGCGGCGATACGGCTGAGTTTGGAAGCGACAACGAACGCTGTGACCGAGAGCAGGCTTCCCAGGAGCAGGAATCCGAACCGGACGATGCCGGCGGCAGCGAATGCTCTCTCTGCATCCTTTTCGATGACAATGCCAAGCTTCCACTCGTCGTCCCACCGCCATGCTCCGACCACCGAGTTGCCGGCGTAGTTGTTGTATTGCTGAATGCGTACGTCAGAGGTTCCGGTCGTGGCACCAGCGGCGGAAAAGGTCAGCGGGCAAATGTTGCGCTGGATCAAACTCGAGTTTTTTTGCGTGACCTGTCGGCCAGGGTCAGCAACACGTAACACGCCTGCGATTTGATCAGCTGGCAAGTCCAGTTGGTTGCGAGTGGCTCGAGCGGCAGCACGCGGACTGTCCGTGACCATCAAGCCTTCGAGATTCACGGCGTAAGCATCAAGGTCTCCCGCGATCGAGACTTCATTGAACATGTGGTTGAACTCAGGGAACATCTCAATGCCGCGGACCAGCATCGCTGCAATGATTTGATCCTCAGAATCGCGGATAGGAACGATGATGGCCATCACGGGAAGCGTGGTTTCAGGCACAAATCCACGCGTTCCTTCTGCTAGTCGTTCCGGACCAAACATGACCGTTTCGCCAGTCATGACGCGTGCAAGGTTGGCGGCGCCCGAGGGATGAACAGGATTTCCAACGTCGGCGCGATCGGTAAGCCAGCTCGATATGGTTGTGAAGGTGTTACTCCAAACCACGAACTTGACTTCGTCAGAACCTGATAGCGACTGCAGTTGAGAGAGGATTCGTTCGTGCTGATCGGAGCCGCGCAGATCCTCGACTGGCGGCCTGCTTTCCGCCAAATCGACAAGCTCAACGATTGCCGATTGGATCGCTGGTTGCCGCGACCACGATTCGATCAGCTGGGCCTTGTCATTCAAGAAACGCTCCGAAGCGAGCGCGATGCTGTCGACGACACCTTTCAACTCGTTGTGAACGGATTGCTGCATCGTTGCTTCCACTTGCCGGTATGTCCACCAGCCGATCAGCGCGGTTGGAAGCAACGCGGCTAGCCAAAGCCATCCTGAGGTTCGTCGCCGACTCTGTCTTGCGCGGTCGGCCCATAGCAGGTCACTGTGGGAACCTTTGGTGGATGGCGAACCATCGTTGCGTCGGGGAGACGCATGAGTTCTTTGAGCGCCATGCCGCGTGATGTCCGCCTTCTTGCGCTTTGATCGCTTGCTCTGGTGCGTTGCGTCAGGGGATTCACCCTGCCGTGTTGTTTCGTGATCGACCGACTGGGGCCGACGAACAGGTGAAGTCGTTGAAAGCGAAGTGGTTGGAGTTGGAACCGGCATTGCTCGCTCGCCTTCGAGCTGAGCGAATTCTGCGTCATGCTCATCAAGTAGCGAACGAACTTCTGCAAGCAGTTCGGAGTCATCGCCGGTTTGCAGCTTTAGGAACGCATCTTGTTCCTTGGGAGGCAGTTCCTCAGCAGCAAGGAAAAGTTCCCTCATGCGTTCGTAGCGAGCCGCGTCCATGCGTTATTTGCCTTCGGGATCTTCCGCAGACGCTTCAGAAGCCAATTCATCATTCGGGTTCTGGGTGTTGGCTTCGTCTTTACGAAGTTCGCGTCGCATCCACGCACGTGACATTGCCCATTCTTTTTCGACGGTCCGTAAACCCAAGTTCATTTCCGTCGAGATCTCACGCATCGTCATTCCGCCAAAGAAACGAAGTTCGACGATCTTGGCTTGACGCGGATTCAGGTCCGCGAGCGTTTTCAATAGATCATCGAGCGCGACGACATCGTTGTCTTGGCTGAGTTGGAAAGTAACCTCGTCAGTGAGTTGGCGTCGTTGCCAATCACCGCCACGCTTGAGTGATCTGACTTTGCGAGCGTGGTCGACAAGAATACGGCGCATCACTGTGGCACCGATCGCGAAAAAATGCGTCTTGCCCTGCCAGTCGATCCGGGATTGATCGACCATTCTCACGTACGCTTGATGAACGAGCGAAGACGAACTGAGTCGATGGCGTAGTGGTTCGTTCTGTAAGAAACGTCCAGCCAATCGACACAAGTCAGAGTACATAAGCGTGAAGAGCTTATCGGTTTCACCCGATTGGCCGTCGCTGCTACGTGACAAAATTTCTGTGATCGAATTCATGGCCGCATTTGCTTTTTTGCATTCAGGCGATCCGGTAAGGAAGCTTCGCCTGTGCCACTCTCTAGCATAGCTGAGGATTCAGTTGGATCGGATGAAGGAATGCAGAAGATTGAGCTTTCGAGTCGATCTACCAATATAGCGATTAGGGACAATTTGTTCAGGTGCCCTGCAATTGGCATGATTCGCTGGCCTCGCGAACCGTTGCAGCGTGGATATCGACGATATCGGAGATCTTCCGAGCGTAGCCGCCAGCCATCGCTACGGCGACCGGAATCCCGTGATTTCGGCACCATTCCAACACCCGTTTGTCTCGCAGACGTAGCCCTTGCTTGGTCAAAGACAATCTGCCGAGCCGATCGTCAAGGAATGGATCGGCCCCTGCCAGATAGATCGCCAAGTCAAACGAAGCTTGAGATAGAAGCGTTTCCAATGCTTTGTCTAGTTCACAGAGGTAGGCTTGGTCACCTGTTTCATCGACGAGTGCAACGTCTAGATCGCTGGGGAACTTGCGGATTGGGAAGTTTTTGACCCCGTGGATTGAGAGCGTGAAAGCTGACAGGTCCCCGTGGAGGATTTGAGCCGTTCCGTTTCCCTGGTGCACGTCCAAGTCAATCACACAGGCTTTCTTGATCAGTTGCTCGCTTTGAAGGGTCCGAATGGCGACGGCTGCGTCATTGAAAACACAGTATCCTTCGCCTGCGTCGCTCATCGCGTGATGGGTTCCGCCAGCCAAGTTCACGGCGACCCCTTCCTGCAGGGCAGATCGACTGGCCTGGATCGTTGCACCCGTGCTGCGCCGACTGCGTTGGACCATCTTGTCCGACCAAGGAAAACCGATCCGTCGAATTTGAGCCGATGTCAATGTCCCGTTCACGACCGATTGGACGTACTCGGCTGTGTGACAGGTCAGCAATTGTTCGTCGGTTGCTGGCGAGGGAACTAGGAGAACGTCGCGCCGATGGTTTTCGCTGTTGACGACATGATGTCGAAGCAGCCTGTACTTATCCATCGGGAATCGATGTGAGTCAGGCAATGGCAACTCGAAATGGTCAGTGTAGAAAATCCGCATTGCGAGAATGGCTTATTCAAAGTCTCCGTTGGTCGATGAGTCAGACTCTGCTGGTTCATCCGGTTCGCCTTGCCACCAACCGCGGACGCTGTTCCACGCTTTTCCAAACAGTCTTCCAGTCAGCAATTCTTCGGTCCACGTTTCGCGATCATCACCATAGTTTTCCCAGACGGCTTCCAGGTACGGTGTGGAGACTTCAGAGAGTGTGGCGTAAAGGCCCTTTTCGCTGATCTCATCGAGAGCGTTGCTGTAGTGATTCAAGATGTGCTCATCGAAGAGGTTGCCGGCGACGTTGATCGAAGAGAGTGCACCTCGTGAGGTCAGCGAAATTCGGTTCATGGCATACATGGTCATTGTCGTGCTGACATCCCAAAGGCCAACATCCGCTTTCGTGGCAGCATCTTCCATTTCTCCCCAAAGGCGTTGAACCTCGGCTTGTGGAATCAGCTTCGTTGGATCGACTTTCCCGATCTCATCGCGAAGTTGTGTGATCGTGGAAGTCAATCCTTCCATGCTGATCGGTGGAGTGTCCATCGCGCTGGCGGCGTGGGCACTGGTCGCGTTGAGTGCGTCCACGAGGTCAGAGACATGATCGATGCTGGAATCCTCGTCGATGATTCCTTCGCGTTTGAGCTCTTCACTGAGTTTCTTGAGATAGAAGCCGGAACCATAGGCCAGGTCATTGAAGACGGCCAAAACGGTCATGGGCGAAAGATGCAATGTTGCTGCACCAGCGATGTCTAACAGACCACCCACTGCTTTCTGCGCTAGTTTGGAGTCTTCTTCGGTAACAGATTGGCCTTCTTTCTTTACCCCGCCAACGTCGTGCACCATCATGTCCAAGGCTTGTTGGACAAAGACGGTGTAGCTTCGCGACGTGCGGAAAGCAGTGGGGATCAACCGTGCCGCGGTCTCGTTGAGGAGCCCACCAGCGATCGCCGAGGCACTTCGGGCGGTGCGCTCCGGTAGTGAAAGTCCGTAAATTAATGACTCCATCAGTGAACCGAATGGTTCGTCGGAATCATTCACGGAATGATCCTGCGCGTTCTCTGTCATGACAGCCTATTGGTGATCGATGCACAGGTCTTGGACCTAGCGGGGAGCGGGATTGCCACTTCAGGGCAGGATATCCGCGCTGAGCATCTTGACATTCAAGCCACTTTCAATCTTTCCAAGTACCAGAATTCGCTCCGCAGCAGGTAGGCGAACATCGCCCGTGATTTGAATGACTTTACCACTATCAAGCGTGATGATTTGACCCTTGCTGTTTGCTCCAGGGCGTCCTACAGCAGCGATTCCGGAGGTCTTGCGGTCCTTGAAGTTCAGCCACTCCGAAGACATCATCGCAACATCATCAATCACCGAAGAGTTGCGAATCGCCGAGGAAAGGGAGCTGATCGATTCAGATGCACCATCCGCGAGTGCGCATGCTTCAGCGATTTGCGTGTACGTCAGTAGCATTCTGCGGAGCCGTTCCTTCTCGGAACCTTCAAACTGTGAAAGTGCTTCGACCATCTTGGATGCGCGATTCGCCGTAGCCACCAATTCATCAGGTTGGCTGGGCAGTTGAGCTGCTTCCGGGGGATCCTTTGGCATCACGACTGACTCGGCAGTAGGCAGGGCAAGCGGAATCTCAGGTTCTTCGTCAACCGTGACGACTTCCGGTTCATTGGCGGTTGTCGTTTCCGATGACGATTCCGTTGGCATGGCCAGATCTGTCTCGCTGGTGTCGTCTGACGTCGGTGTTCCAGGGAGCTCAATCGATGGTGGATCCGACGGCAGTTCGGCGAGAGTGTCCTGTCGCAAAGTGTTTTCGATTCCCTCGGTTTCAGCGGCAGCATCATCACCAGGTAGGATGAGGGCAGGTTCGGACGCATCCTCGGTGGCTTCTAAAGAAGGGTCCGATTCGTCTGCAGAGGTCTCCACGTTCCCTTGTGCAATCTGCTCCAGAGCGGTGAGAGATCGTTCGTTGGTTGCCGTAAGGGATTCGTCTTCGGGTGCAGTGAGGGACCGACCGGTCGGGCGTTGAACTTGCGGTGAAGAGTTTGGGCCTAGTTGTCCAGGTACAGAGGCGGTGACAGCAGGAGCGGTATCGGCTTTGCTGAAGGGGCCGTATCCAAACTGCCCGACCACCCACAGCAAGCCCGCTGCAATTGGAATGGATGCTGCGGCGCCCAGGGCGATGCCGATGATTGTGCGGACGCTGCTGCTCTTCTTCTTGCGCACCGGAGCAGGCGAGACTCGCATCGGGGCAAGCGATTCAGATTCCGCAGGGGAAGGTTCGTCGTTCCAGTTGGTGTCAGTCGTTTCGACTTCAAAGTCGATCTGACTTCCCAGTTCGTCAGCGCTCTCTCGAAGTTCAGCCAAATCATCAGGATCAATTTTGACGGTTTCATCGCCGGCCGTTTCCGACACGGTTTGGATCGCTTCTGAATCTGTATCCGCTTCGTCGATCAAGTCAGAGACGAATCCGCTGGGCTCATCCTCAACGACGGTCTCCATGGCAGAACCAGAGGGAGCGAAATCCACTTCCTGAAGATCTGCATCACTATCGGGTTCGATCTCTACGATTGGTTCACCGGCAACGGTTTCCATGTCTGCGCCCATGGATGCTGCTCCCATGGCAACTGCGCCCAAGCTGGCTGCTGCCACTGCGGCGCCGATTTGCAAAGGTTGGCCGTCGGCAGACATCACTTCCAAAATCGGTGGCAGCGTGCCGATCACTTCCGAAAGTGGAAAGGTCTCGCGACACCACGGGCACTGTGCGTAGGCATCGTCGGGGAGTTCCGCCGAGGGAAGACGGAAGGATTCTTGGCAGCGGGGGCAATTGGAAGCAATCATGGAGATTCCTAAACATGTTCTTGGATTCCAGATTGTAACCAACGCTTCAGTGAAAATCAGGGTCCCGAGAACAGTAGAGGGCCCCTAAATCCCGTACAAGGCAGTGAGTTTGTTGGTTAAGTAGTCGGTCAAAGGGGAGGCACTGAGCGGTGATCCCGTTGCTTGCTCCACCAGTTCGCTGCCACTGTAGCAGCGACCCTGCACGTGAACTTTCTCACCTAGCCAGGTAAGCAGAGGCTGAAACTCGCCTCTCGCGAACATGGCATTGACGTCCCCTAGCTCCTTGGTGGCCGCGTCAAAAAGTTGTGCTGCAGCCAAGTTCCCTAGGGTGTAGGTGGGGAAGTATCCAAATAGCCCGGCACTCCAATGGACATCTTGCAGGACGCCGTCTGCATCCGATGGTGGCTTTACACCGAGGTCACTCTCGTACCTCGCGTTCCAAGCGTCCGGTAGATCGTCAACCTTGAGAGAGCCCTCGATCAACTGGCGTTCGAGGTCAAAACGAATGATGATGTGCAGGTTGTACGTGGCTTCGTCGGCCTCCACACGAATCAGGCTTGGCTTTACCGCGTTGATCGCGAAGTAGAAATCATCGAGCGGAACGCCATCGAGCTGTGGTGAAAATGTTTTCTGAGTCTCTCCGTAGAGCCAATCCCAAAACGGACGACTGCGCCCGACTTGGTTTTCCCACAATCGCGACTGAGACTCGTGCATGCCAAGTGAAACGTAGGAACCCGGAGGCAATCCAAACCAGTCCTCTCGCAGACCTTGCTCGTACATGCCGTGCCCCGCTTCGTGCATCGTTCCAAACAGTCCTGACGGTAGCCAGTTGGTTTCATAACGCGTCAGAATTCGACAATCGCTGGGGCCAAGTGTTGTGCAGAATGGGTGGGACGTTTCATCAAGTCGTCCCCGTCGGAAGTCGAAGCCGATTTTCTCCGCAACGGAAAGGCTGAAGTCGCGTTGTGCGTCAACGCTAAAGTCTCGCTTGAGCAGATCCGTATTGGGCTGCCGTGGCGCATCTCCAATTCGAGCGATCAATTCGACAAGCGGAGCGCGGACATCATCGAACACTTGCTGGAGTTCGCTCACGCGAGCATTGGGCTCATACTCATCGATCAACGCTTCATAGACACTTCGGTCGGTTCCCTCGGATAACAAACTGCCAGCTTGTTGTTTCAGTTCGATGATGTTCTTGAGCGGATCGCGAAACATTCCAAAGTCGTCCGCTTTTCTCGCCGCGTCCCATACTTGCTGACCTCGAACGGTAGCCTGGGATATTTGTTCGACGAGTGCGGTGGGAAGTTTTCGGTCCCGGTCCCAATCGCGATACAACTCTCGAACTGTCGAAGTGATGTCCCCATGTGGATCTTGGTCGTCGACGGACTCCATTAGCCGTTGCAATTTCTCTCCGTAGCTCTGGTCGGTTCGCTTCTGATGAACCAATCCACGCAGCATTGAAACCTGCTGTGCTCGGTACTCGCCTGCAGCGATTGGCATCCCCGTTCGCTCGTCCCATTCCAACGCGTCTGCAGCAGAATGGAGTGTCATCGCCTCACGTGCAGTTCGGCAGGCAGCGTCAAAGAGTTCGTTGTCGATCGACATCGCGCAGGTGTCTCCTGTTCATGATAAACATCAAAAACAGCAGGGTATCGCCCCGCGTCTCGTCAGGCCAGGACCAACCTGGATCGCCACTCAAATCGCGAGTCGTCGTGTCTTGATCAGACTACGACAAAAGAAGTCGGTCGGAGTCCGAATCACCGGCTTCCCACTCGCGTCGAATTTCGCGTAGCCCGTAGGCACACATCTCAAATTCATCGCTGAGTAACTGAAGCACGTCGCATGAAGGCCGGTCTTCGCCGCCCTCAATGGCTGCGGCGATGGCGTAGGCACGTTTTCCGTGTCGGCAGTAGTCGAGGTAGCCGTCGGGGGTCTCGGATGGCTTCATCCGTCGCAGGCTCTCAGGATACATCCCAGACCAAAACAGAGTGAAGTCACCGATGTGTCGATGCACTTCTCTTCGCGCTAAACCGATTCGTTGCTCGGCCTCACAGAGCATTTGAAAGACTTCGGTTGCGGGGCGTCCATTGGGACGACGGACGCGATGAAGTGACTCCATTCGGACAAACCGAAAAAGCATGTCACTGACATAGTCGACAAGTTGGACGTCAGCCACTCCGAGTTTTGACTCGAAAATGTACTCACTGAGTCCGCTGAAAAACCGTTCAATTGCCGAGCAATTCTGCGGTTCTGAAGAATTCTTCTCAGGTTCCATGATCTTCCCTCCACAAGTTTGGTCCCGTGCAAATTGACCTCGAAAGAGATCGGTGCGGCCCGTACTGCGAAATGCCTGAAATTCACAACTAGTAGAAACTACCCGGTTGGTCAAGTGAAATGTTGAGATGCAACTGGTTCGTTCTACGAATTTCGCGAATCTTCAGTTCTTCCGACAAGCAAGATCGCAGTGAATTATGCTGTTCGCTGGGGAAATGAATGTTGTCCGAACGGGGGACGGTGTGCACAGATACTATCGGTTCATTGTGATCACTTGGCTTGCAACCTGCTTTGTGGGGGCACTGCACGGGCAAACGGAAACGGCGGCGAGACCAATCGTCGGCCTGCGGAAACATGCGCCAAAGAAGTTCGCATTGACGCATGCTGATGTGGTCGTAGAACCAGGACAGTCGTTGCTCGATTCAACTGTTCTGATCGAAGGGACAACGATCATTGCGATGGGTGATCAAGTCGATGTGCCGCCTGGGTTCATGACAATCGACTTGACTGGCAAGCGAGTCTACGCGGGATTGATTGATGCATGGAGCGAAGTCAGTCTGTCGAACAGCAAGTCTCCCCACGGGCACTGGAATGGCAATGTCACTCCGGAACGCAATGCATCAGTTGCCATCAAAGACTTGAAGGATGCGAAGAAGCGACGTTCGCAAGGATTCACCACTCGTGTTGTCGCGCCAAAGGATGGCATCCTGAAAGGCAGTAGTTGCGTTGTGCTCCTGTCGGAGTCCGAGGAGGGGCGCAAGCTACTGAAACAATCTGCTTGGCAGCACTTGTCGTTGACGGTTCCTCGCAACAGTTCGCGACCGAAGTATCCAAACTCTCCAATGGGTGCAGTCGCGCTGGCACGACAAACACTTCACGATGCAAGCTGGTATCGTCAGGCTTGGGATGCGTACACGGCGAGCCCCGAAATCCAGCGTCCTGAAACCAACACGTCGCTGAACGCGTTGGCCAAAGCCATCGACGGCCAGGTGTTCGTGATCGATGCTCCAAACGAACGAATGGCCATTCGCGCTGACAGCCTTGCTCGTGAGTTCTCGCTTCCCTTGATCATTCGTGGTTCTGGTCGTGAGTACCGCGCATTAGATCAGATCGCGAACATGAACCGTCCCGTCTTGGTGCCAGTCGATTTTCCGGAAACACCCGAAGTGACGACGGTTGAGTCCGCTTCAGACGTGACGTTACAAGACTTGATGCATTGGGATCTTGCTCCTGAGAATCCTGGTCGGCTCTCCAATTCGGGTGTCTCGATTTGCTTGACGACCGACGGATTGGATGATGTCGGTAGCTTTTTGAAGCAGGTGCGAGTCGCCGTTGATCGCGGCTTGCATCCGGACGCCGCGTTGGCGGCACTGACAACCACGCCCGCCCGGCTCCTGGAGTTGGATGATCATTTGGGGCAAGTCAGGCCCGGGATGTTGGCCAACTTAGTTGTCACCGATGGAGATTTGCTGGCGGAAGAAACGAAAGTGTTGGAGTGTTGGGTAGCGGGCGAGCAGTTTTTGGTCTCAGAGGACGATGCGGACGAGGTATTGGCCGGAACTTGGGACTTGCGATTGCGGTCGGGGCGGGCAAATGTATCGATGCACCTGGAATTAGAGGACAAGGACAAACTGGTAGGGCGGGTGACGCTCGTTGCCAGTGAGGACGAGGATCCTGCATCGGTCGATCTAAAGAAGCTCGTGCGAGAACGAGATCGACTCTCGGCGACGGTCGATCTTCATTCACTCAGCGATCAGTTGCCCGCCGGTTTGGCTCGCCTCTCGATTGTCGTCGTTTCGAGTGAACAGGAACTTCCCGAGTTGGTTGCGACAATCACTCTGCCTGATAGCCGGACGCTGCCGATCACGATCGAGCGTCTTGAGAGCGAAACGAGCGAGGACGGTGAAGATGGCAGCGTCGAAACAGATGCAGAAGCCCCAGAGGAGAAGGGAGCTGAGGATGAACTTGTTGTCGAACCCACGCCAACACTTTTTCCGCTGGGGGCCTACGGACGAGAGGAACCGAACCGAGAGGCAGGCTTGTATCTCTTTCGCGGGGCGACGCTTTGGACCTGCGATGAAGCGGGAAAGATGCAGTCGGGTGAGATCTTGATTCGTGACGGTTTGATCGTTGAAGTTGGCGAAAAACTCACGGTGCCGAATGGTTGCCAGGTCATTGATGTCCGTGGCAAGCACATCACTCCCGGTCTGATCGATTGTCACTCTCATATGGGAACGGATGGTGGCATCAATGAATCAGGGCAAGCGGTCACTGCAGAAGTTCGCATCGGAGATTTCATTGACAACAGTGATATCCAAATCTATCGCCAGCTTGCTGGTGGGCTGACGACTTCCAATATCTTGCACGGATCGGCCAATCCCATCGGCGGCCAGAACCAAGTCATCAAGTTGCGGTGGGGGGCCACCATGGATGGCCTGCGACTGAAAGAAGCCCCCGGCGGAATCAAGTTCGCATTGGGCGAAAACGTCAAGCGAAATCAATTGCGTTATCCCAATACACGCATGGGCGTCGAGCAGATCATTCGTGATCAGTTGATCGCTGCACGAGAGTATCAAGCCAAGTGGCGTCGTTGGCGACAAGGTACACGTGACTCACTGCCGCCCCGTGTTGACCTGCAGCTAGAGGCATTGGCGGAAGTCCAGCGAGGCGAGCGATGGATCCATTGTCATAGCTATCGTCAGGACGAAATCGTTGCCACCTTGGATGTATTGGAAGAGTTTGGGATCCAGATCGGGACACTCCAGCACATCCTGGAAGGCTACAAAGTCGCCGATCGAATGGCTCAGCACGGTGCCATGGGATCATCGTTCTCTGACTGGTGGGCTTACAAGTTCGAGGTGCTCGACGCGATTCCTTACAACGGTGCGCTGATGCATGGTCGAGGAGTCGTGGTTTCGTTCAATAGCGATGATCGCGAACTCGCTCGGCACTTGAATACCGAAGCTGCCAAAGCCACGAAGTATGGCGGCGTTGCCGAGCAGGAAGCGTTGAAGTTTGTCACGTTGAATCCGGCCAAGCAGCTGCGAATCGACGAGTATGTTGGTTCGCTCACGCCCGGCAAGCATGCAGACTTGGTGGTTTGGAGTGGTCGCCCGCTCTCAACCCTTTCACGTTGTGAACAGACTTGGATTGATGGACGAAGATTCTTCGATCTTCAGTCTGATCAAGAAATGCGAGTCCGCGACGCGGAACTTCGTGCTCGACTCATACAGAAAGCACTTTCCGCCGGTGGTGGCGGAAGCGGCAAGTCAAAGCGGGAAGTGAAGGAAGAGGACCGTTGGGTTCGTCGTGACATCTATTGTCAAACACACGGCGGCGCAAAGTACGAGCACGAGGCCAAGCAATGAGGATCACTCACGAACTAAAAAATCTATCCGTGAAATGCAGCTATCTCAGTCTGTTGCTTGCGTTGTCGATGGCTGTCGCATCTGCCCATGATCAAGTACCCGGTGCGGCTCAAACCAAACCGATCGTGATTCAGGGCGCGACCATTCATGTGATCGCAGGACCGGACATTCAAAACGGAACGGTATTGCTGGAGGACGGTAAAATCACGGCCGTTGGTGCGCAGGTTCAGGTTCCGCCGGCAGCCGTCAGAATCAATGCAGCGGGGAAACACGTCTATCCGGGGTTGATCGAGTCGATGTCCGATATTGGGCTGCGAGAGATCAGTGCGGTGGAGGAAACCGTCGATCGCACCGAATACGGTGATCGCAATCCGAACGTTCGGTCTTGGGTCGCAGTCAATCCCGACAGCGAATTGATTCCCGTTGCGCGAGCAGGCGGAGTGCTCGTTGCGATGACAGCACCGCGCGGGCGCTGGTTGCGGGGACAGCCCGCGGTGATCTATTTGGACGGCTGGACCGTCAAAGAGATGGCAGTGCTTGCACCAGCCGGTTTGTACGTTGACTGGGGTGCCATGCATCCTGGTGACGATGACCTGAAGAAGCAGCGAGAAGAACGCGAAGAGAAACTGGCTCGATTGGACGCCCTCCTTGATGAGGCTCGCCGCTATGGCGAGGGCAGGGAAGGGCAGCCAGAGCAAACGCCAGTCGATTTACGGTTGGAGAGCTTGCTGCCAGTGATTGCGGGGCAACGTCCTTTGATCGTTGATGCAGACGAACAGGTCGAAATCGAGTCGGCAGTCGCCTACGCGCAATCGCAACAGTTGAAGCTGATCGTTTACGGAGGCTACGACGCCGAACGCTGCGCAGCTCTGTTGAAGCGGTATCAGGTGCCCGTCATCATTGCTTCCACCTATCGCTTGCCGCGACGGCGCGACGACCCCTACGACGCGTCTTACACGTTGCCGGATCGACTTCGTAGATCTGGAGTTAAGTTTGCAGTCGGCGGTGCCGGCGCGGGATCGCCTGGTGGAGCGGCAGCGGCCCGTAATTTGCCTTACCATGCCGCGGTTGCCGTCGCCCATGGCCTGCCTCACCAGGAAGCACTGCGTTCGATCACTCTCTCGGCGGCGGAAATTCTTGGAGTGGATGACCGCCTCGGTTCGATCACGACTGGCAAAGACGCGACTTTGATCATTGCAGACGGGGACATCCTGGAAACGGAAACCAACGTCACAACCGCGTTCATTCAGGGACGGGCCGTTGACTTGGGAAGTCGCCATAAAACGCTGTACGAAAAGTACAAGTTGAAGTACTCACGCTAAGCCGTACTTCGCGCGTCGCCTCACCGGATTTGCCGCCGGAACCAGCTATTGGCCGGCCACAGCATCCGGTTGTAGGATCCAAATCAGCGTTAGCACAGCGAGTGTCAGTAGCAGGGCGACCATCCGCACCGTCCAGCGGTCTTTGATCGCAAAGGTGTTGTCGGATCGCATGCCGCGTACCCACAACACAAAGGAAGAGCCGACCATGATCGTGAGAACGTTGATCGAAACGAGCAGCAGCGGTCCCACAATGACCGAGCCTTTTGGGTCTTCCCAGTTCCATGCTCGAAATGCCAGTTGCAAGCCAGCGGTTGAGATTGGAGGTACCAGAGCGGCCGCGATTGCTGCTCCTGCCAAAGCCGAGGAAAGGTGTTGGCGGGTCCGCGCGTAAGAAGCAGCGATGCCGCCCACCAGTCCCACGCAGAAATCCAGCGGTGACGGTCCGCAGCGGGCCCACATCTCGTCGGTGATGACCGGATTGTTTCCGCAACTCAGGTACAGCCAACCAAACAACACGCTGGCTGTCAGGGCACCAAAGAAACCCAGAGCAACGGTTAGGAGTGCGGACTGAAACAGCGGTCGGTTGCCTTGCGACAAAGCCATGCCGGCTCCCAGGATGGGTGTCATCAAGGGGGCAATCAACATGGCGCCGATGATCACGGCAGCAGAGTTTTGCAGCAAACCAAACGATGCCAACATCGCTGCCGCTGACATCAAACCGAGAAACTCAAGGTTTGGATGGGATCCCTCCTTCAAGTTTTCGGCTAACTCTGTTCTTTGCTCACGTCCCATGGTGGGTGCAATCGAAGCGGCCCAGCGATGGATCTTTGCGGCGGCATGTTGCGCGAAACTATGTCCTGGATGCACAAGTCCGATGCGCGCGGAACCGATTTCGTTCATCAGGTCGAGCGCCGACCGATAAACTTGATCGGAGTTTTCAGTGTCTTCGATTCCGCACAACACCAAGCTGCTTTTCGAGATCTTCTTCGTTTCGATTGCTGACCTGATCAGCGCGAGTGGGTCTTCGGATCGATGGATCTGATCGATGTCGCAGAGCGCCGCGTTTGGAGCAAAGCCGAGCAGTTTCTCGGCAGCCAACGTGGTGATCAGGCTGGGCCGACGCACCATTGCAAAGACTTCCTCCGCGGTCTCTGGCGGTGGTTGCTTCGCTTGTACCCAAATAGTTTGGGAGCTGGAGGCCTCGAAAATCTTCTGCTGCATCTCCGAGTCGTCCATGCGATAGGCCATCAGCAGGGTCTTGCAGCCGATTCTCCTCGCATAGGCATCCACCGCCACAGCCTCAGGTTCGATCATATCGACAACTACCGTTTGATCAGCCAGCACGGCTGATTTTCGGCGAGCAAACTCGACGAGCGTTTTTCGATCGACCCCCAAGACCAATATGTGCAGATCACATTCTGCAGTTTTCGTCAGCCTCCTGCACCACGGAGTGCCGTCGGTCAGTTCCTCTTCGGAGCTAATGACAAAGACGAGGCTCATGTATTTGATCGGGATGTGGGAGTGACGGAGCGGCCTTCAACACGGACTTCGTGGATTTCGCGGCAGCTCAGTTTAACGATGGACATGCTTCTGACGCTCCAGCAACCACCGGTCTTCTTTTTGCGTGGCACGTGCGGGGAACGCGAAAAGCAGTATGATAAAGTACACCGTCAACCGAGGAAGTTTCAATGTGGTGGATTAAGCTCTGCCCCTATTCTTGCTGAACTGGAATGGCCGGAAGACTTGCGCTGGAAGAGTAAGTCAAATTGTGTTTGTGGCTCGAACATCGTTTGTCGATTGATTTCTCCATTCCCTCACTCGATGCCGTTAACGCGACCGCATCAACATCATTTGCGCCAAACAAAGGTGGAACGGAGTTGTCCGATCGATCCGCAGTCCTTGTAACCGGCGGTGCCGGTTTCCTGGGGGCACATGTTGTCCAACAGCTTTTGCTGCTACCCGAGTTGTCCGGTTCGACAATTGTCGTACTGGACGATCTGTCTGGTGGTTTTGTCGATAACCTTCCGAATGACGAACGGGTTGAGTTTATTGAAGGCAGCGTTGTCGATTTTGAGCTGGTCGAGGAACTCTTTGCAAAGTTCCAGTTTGTTTACGTCTATCACATCGCGGCGTACGCGGCCGAGGGGTTGAGTCACTTCATTCGGCGATTCAATTACACGAACAACATCATCGGAAGCGCAAACGTTATCAACGCGGCCATCCGGCACCAGAGCAAGCACATCGTCTTCACGAGTTCGATCGCGGTCTACGGAAGTGCACAGGTGCCGATGTCGGAATCAACCGTGCCTCAACCCGAAGACCCCTACGGAATCGCGAAGTATGCCGTCGAGCTTGACTTGCTTGCAGCTCAGAAGATGTTTGGCTTGAACCATACGATCTTTCGGCCGCACAATGTTTACGGTGAGTTCCAAAACATTGGCGATCGGTACCGCAACGTTGTTGGTATCTTCATGAACCGCATCATGCAAAGCCAACCGTTGCCCGTGTTCGGTTCCGGCGAGCAAAAGCGAGCTTTCACGTATGTCGGGGACATCGCTGACCTGATCGCAAAGTCGCCGCTGGTGGACCAGGCTAGAAACGAAGTTTTCAACATCGGCGCCGACATTCCGTCGACCGTGAATGAACTGGCCCTCGAAATTGGAAAGGCATTCTCAGTCGATCCCGAGATGGAGCACCACGAGGCTCGGCATGAAGTTGAATTCGCTTGGGCCGACCACTCGAAAGCTAGAAGAGTATTTGGCCAACGAGCGGAAACTTCATTGATGGATGGAGTTCAACGCATGGCCGAATGGGCCAAGCAAACTGGACCGCGGGCAAGCGAGCCTTTCGACGACATCGAAATCGAGCGAAACCTGCCAGCCAGTTGGCGAACGGAGTAGGTGTTACGGCAACATCAAGGCAACGCTTCGAGAGCCTTCCGGAATCTCGGGAAGTTTGCCTCGATTGAATAGTGCTCCGAAGCCGTTTCTCTGGCAGCTTGGCCGACACTCTGCCGGCGATTCGCGTCCGACAGCAAGCCAACGAGGGCTGCTTCCCATTCTGCCGTCGAGCGACAAAGGAATCCATCGCGACCGTTTTCGACAATGTCGGCATTCACACCGACGGGGGATGCGATGCCGGGCACGCCAACTGCCATGTACTGAATCAGTTTCAGGCCGCACTTGTATTTGTCCCATTCTTGGTCGGGAAAGAGCGGCATCAGGCCAATATCAAAACGCTGCAATTCCTGCACTTCGGTTGGGCCATTCCAGGGAATGACCTTGATGTTCACTCCGGTAAGGTCAATCTCATTTAACGGTTCATCGCCCGGAGCGACCAGGCGAAGTTCAAAGTCGATTTGGGATGCAACGTTTCGTAGCGCTTCGGCGATCACACTGAAGTACTGAAGATTTGGAGCCGTACCGATCCAGCCGACAACCGGTCGTGCGGATTCAGTCGACCAATCCCTTGCCGGGTAACTTGCCATTTCCACACACGTTGGGAGTAGCAAAGTTTGGTCGTTGTATGCTCGCACGTGTTCCTGCAAAAACGAGTTTCCTACGAGTACCATATCGCACGAACGCACAGTCTGTTCGAACTTGTCGGGAAACTTCAGGAAGACGGCGTCATCCACATCCAGGATCATGTGTTTGCAGATTTTGCGGAAGCGTTGCTCCATCGATCCGCAATCGGTGTCGAACAGCTCGCGATCAATGATCACGACGTCGTAGCGACCGACAAAGCAGCGAAGCCAATGCCACCATCTAACAGACCGTTTCAACAACTGACTGGGGCGAAACCCCATCCATGGAAAGTAGTCGTACTTCTGCGGAAAACTGGAAGCCGCAGTGCAGGTATGACCCGCTTGGCGAAAATGTTTGACGTACGGCAGAACCCGAAATCTTGAGGAGGGAACGCGATCGCCGGAATGCAGAAATAGGATCTTCATGGCCTTACCCGACCCCGTGCGATTGGGAGTCCGTCTTCTTCGCGGTGATCGTCAGTCGGCCCCCCTGCGAAATGGCGGCCAGGAATTTGGCAACTGGAGCAATCGCAAGTTGCGTCCACATCGTCGGATTGTGAGGCCACTCAATGAGCTTCCGGGCGATCCGACTGTTTGGAAACCACGATCGAAGCTTGAACCCGAGACTGCCCACAACGTTCAGCAAATTGCGTTGGTGAACAATCGATACATCTGTAAAACCAGTCGATTGCAAGAGCCGCGTGATCGTCTTCGGCGTGAAGTGTTGAAGGTGCCGAGGTAGCTCAAAGGCGTCCCAATGCGGTCCGAAGACACGAGGTTCCCAACAGCCAAAATTCGGGATGCTGAAGGCAATGACGCCGTCGCGTTTAAGGATGCGGTGGATCTGTTCGAGAGTCCTTCGAGGCTCAGGAACGTGTTCGATGACCATCCAGGCAAAAACCATGTCCGTAGAATCTGCTGGAAGCTCGACAGTATCGAGCGTTCCGTGTTTTACGCTTAAGCCTCGCTGGCGAGCTGTTTCGACGGCTGTTTCGACTGGCTCGACGCCCTGCACCTCCCAGCCTGCCTCTCGCAGCCTCAGCATGAAGTCGCCGTTGGCGCATCCGATTTCGACAGCCGATTCACCACGAGCCGCAGTCGGGACAACGGCTGATTTTTTGTCCGCCAGCCAGTCGTAAAGCGCTTTCAGGCCAGGGATCGATCCGGCCCCAAAACGCATGTACCACGGCTTGATCGCCTCAGGATTGACTGAAGTTGACGCGGCAGTGTTCAGGTCTGCACTTCGGTGCGGCCCGTAGTTCTCCGGATAACAGTCGGCGATCGACTCCGCGACCGGCTGTGGATTCATAAAGACGTGGCTGCATTCTTGGCATCGCGCTAAATGGAACTCACCAGGAAGACCGTATTGAAGATCCGAACACGTGAGGTAATGACTGAATTCACTCGCGCCACAAAGCGGACAGGGAACCTGTTGGCAGCAGATTTCAGTTGAAGATAACTCAGTCATTCAGTCGAATTGTTCGAATCGGATGCCTGGCGAAGTTGCAGATGGCCAGCAGTGCGGCAGTATAGCCAATGATACGGACTTGGATGAGAACTGGTTCAGTTCATGGCGATTGACGAACTTTGCCACATGCGACCTCTCCGCGTCAGGCAGCACTAACGAAGGTTGACCGCCAAGGCGACGATCAGCAAACAGATCGCTGCGAAATCACTTCTGACGATTTGTTCGCTGCGCGCCGTCCGTCGTAAGTAGTCAATCAATCGACCTGTAGGACAGCCAAGCCGACAATAGCCCATGGGAATTGCAGCCGACAAAAGCAGGCTGGCAATCGCCAATGCAAAAGCACCCCAGCCAGCGATTCGAAACAGGTAAGCGTGAAAGGGTTCCCACGAGGAAAGATCGATCGCCGGTAGGAACAGCAATGATAAGTACGCCGCGACCAGGCTGACTCCTGGAATCTGGACGAGCCACTTCATCCAGCGTTGAGGGATTCGAACACGTCGCTTCGATGCCGATCCTGGTTTGAGCCACTGTTGAACCGCGCCGTGCGGACAGAGATGGTTGCAATACGGATTACTCTTTGTGACTGGGGGCATCAAGAATGTTATCGCAGCGAGTGCCGAAAGTCCTGGCGCTAGCCGCCACGCGGCACCTTCGGCGGACCAGCCCGCGACAAGCGCCATCGAAATCAGATTGCCTGCCCACAACCCAATCACGGCAACGACACCAATCAGCCATGTTCGTCTCCATGCTCGGTTTCGGAACAGACCCAGGCGACGGAGCAATCCGAGACTCAACAGCATCGCGATCGTGGCAAAGTCAGCCGGCGTCCAACGAATCGATTCGTACCAAACCAGTGGCGAGTCAGCCGCATCTGCGGTCGCCTCCGCTTGCATGGAACCGGCCGCCGCGACCAAGGTCTCGGCCACCGCCATGCTTGTCATCGTCGCGCCCGAAACACCCTCGACACGCGCCTCCTGCAAATCGAACTCGGCGAGTTGCTTGATGGTCTTGCCTTGAAAGATTGGCCAAAACCCGTATTCATCGCGCACGTATCCGACATAGGGCTCGTTGTCGAAAGACTTGCGAAGTCGAAACGCTTCGACTTGGTTGCTCGTCGACAACCGCAACAGCATTTCTGAGGGCCCTTGGTAGCCAACGATGTCGTCTGAGTGCGGCCCCGTGCGAACCAGACGCCCGATCACCTGTCCATTTACGTCACGAAGTTCTCCGCTCTGTTCGTCCAGCGATTTGGCTTCGGGGATCCACTCTTGAGCTTCGCCGATGGAGAGTGCATCGCCAAACACCAGCGAGGGTCTGGCGCCGCCGATTCGTTTCAGAACGCCTTCGGCCAGCGCCATCGAAGTCAGGGTTGCGCCCGAAACGCCATCGATCTGCTCTCTGGCAGCAGGTCCACCCCAAGGCCAACCGATGAATTGATCCAAGAACGCACGTTCATGAATGACCGCGTCGACATGCTCGTGAGTGTCGGCGCTCTCGAGCAGTCTGACCGCGACAATTTTTAAGTCTGGATCGAATACAATCGCGGCTTCCGTGGGGCCACGGTAACCAACGATGTCTTTCGCCAGCGGTAACGTCCGAGCCACGAAGCCAACAGTCTTGTCGTCAGCGCCGACAGCACGCCACATTCCATTGGCGTCTTGTGCTGGATCGAGGCTGAACGGACTGGCCGTCGTCAGAGAACTCAGGTCCAGCAATTCGACGTCAGGTGCAACGCTCCCATCCGAAACGGACCGAGAGGCAGGCGAAGGAATCAATAGCAGCAGCGCTGCGACGACTGCGACGCGGACTGCATGAACCAGTTTGGGCTTCATTGCACCTCAAGCAACCGAACGGCGTCGATATGCACGTTGCCATTGGCGCCCTTGGTGTCGAAGATCACGGTGACAGCTTCGCTTACTTTCAAGTCCAATTCGTCAATCGTGATCACATCGTCTTCCGTTTTCTCTCGTTGATTGACTTTCGTCTCGTGGACCAAGTCGCCTCTGCGAATCGTCACACTGGTTTTGCTAGAGCGATTCTCGTGGGCTTGACTGAAAATTTGCAGCTTGTACTTGCCCGCTTTGGGAGCCTTTATCACGAATGTTGCCGTGCCACCGCTGTTGGCACCGGCGTAGGAATATCCGTCACCGACATAGTTCCTCAGGCCTTGGCCTTTGGTCCACTTGCCGGTCGTTTTCGCGTGCACGTCGTCGATAACGGTGCCTTTGATCTTGCGTGGGTTCATGCCCGTAGGTGGGCCGTTGGGGCCGGCGAGTTCCATCGCATCTGCAGGGATCACGATCTCGGCGGACGGAGTGCTGCGACGGGCCTTGCCCGGCAAACGCAGCAACGTCAGCAGGTCCTCGAGGTGATTCTCGTAGACATCACGCGGTTGGCAGTCGTTCAAAGCACAGATCGATGCCGCTTTTCCAACCACTTCACCCATCATTCCGCATGTCTTCATCACGCGGACTGTTCCGAGCGCCTCGTGCGTCACGCTGGTGCATCGACCGGCCATGAACAAGTTGTCCACGTTGCGACTGTAGAAGCATCGATAGGGAACTGGGTAGCCGTAACTGCGGTCGACGCTGCGATCGTGAACGGCAATCGAGATGAAGGGGTTGTCCGCGAACTTTTTGGAGTACTGTTCTTTTGGGTAGTGCAAATCGATTGACCAGGTGCTCGGCACGCAACCATCGGGGAACTCTCGCTTGGAAACGATGTCCTCCTTGTTGAGGACCACGTCCCCCATCAGTCGTCGGCTCTCTCGCGGGCCTCCGATGTAGGCGATCCAAGTCAAAACCGCGTTCGCGTGCTTGTCAGCACCATCACGATTCTTCATCGCGTTGAAGGCTCCATACACCGCTCGCAAGTTCCAATCGCGAATGCCCTCCGCGTCGCCAATCGCATCCTTATCGAATCCGCTCTCCCAGAACCATTGGCCATGGTGCTCACGGGGATAGGGAAAGTCCACCATGTTCAAGTCGAGCGCCCATGGTGTCTTGGGGAATTCGGCGGGTTGCTCCAGTTCATCCCAGGCCCACATGTTGCTCATGCCCATTCGGCCTACAGGTGTCATCTCTAAGTCTGCCTCTGCCCATGTTCCGATCCAACCGTGGCCGGTGCAGTCAACGAAGTAGTCGCCGAGGATTTTGACTTCGCCGCCAGTTTGTGTATCGAGAGCATGTACAGCAGTGATTGCACTGCCGTCTTTGTCGACCGCGTGGGCGTGATGATTCAGCATCAAGTCGATATTGGGCTCAGCACGAACGATCGCTTCTTTGGAGGCATCGCCAAATTCTTCATACGTGCCAGGGGACTTTTTGGCGTGATCACAAAACTCTTCAATGATTTCACCAACCCGAGGGAATTTGCCGCGACGGATGTTACCTTTCGCCCAGACGCGGACTTCGCTCGAACCGTTTCCGCCCAACACCGGACGATCTTGGACGAGCGCCACGCGGCAGCCCATTCGAGCAGCCGACAAGGCTGATCCCATCCCAGCGTAGCCGCCTCCTACCACTACCACGTCATACGGGCCCTTCGTTTGAGGCTCCTTTGGTAGGCCCAGCTGCTTGCGGCGCCAATCGGAAAGCACTCCATCGGCCGGAGGCGGAACTGCGCCGCTCTCGGTTGTCATGTAAATGCAATCACAGCGTCCATCGAAACCGGTGAGGTCCTTCAGGCGTAGTTCAATTTGGCCTGCAGGAAGTTCCACGGTCCCACCGTCGTGCCAAGACCATTGCGCGCCCTTGGTGCCGAAGGTCTCTTTTAAAGGGTTCCCATTGATCGAAATCTGAAACTGGCCTGGTGAGGGGTTCGCATCCCAACGCGCGACCCAATCGATCGTCCGTGCGAAAACACGATAGCTGCCCGCCTGTTTCACTTCGACTTTCGTGACCGCATCGTCGACAGGTCGACCGAGACCGTGGGCCAGTAGATAGGGCGATCCCATTTGTTGGATGAACTGTGTGTCCAGCTTCCAACCACCGCGATCAGAAAAACTCTCGGTCTCGACAAAAATTTCGGCCGCAGACGCGAAGCTGAAAGGAAGCACGAAGCAAAGAAAAAGACTGAAACGAATCACGTTGGATCTCGCCGAGGGTGAATGAAGTATCGTTTGGAAACGCCAGTCCGCCGATGTCGGAGCTGTTAGGGCGTCGGAGCTCTGGTCGCACGCGACCATTTACTCCTCAGTCTACTTCAAAGCACCCCGGTTGTGGTGACTGCGGATCGCGTTCAGAACACTGAAAGCAGCAGGGTGGGATTTCACGAGTCGAACCACCGCACTGGTCGATGTTTGCCAAGCGGGAGCGACCGCACTCGGTTGGCCGCCAGCTGCGTACAAGTCATTCAAGAGTAGTGCGATTAGCCCAGATTTGGCTTCATTTCGATCATTGACTTTTAGAGCCGTGCCACGATACCTTTCTCGCAATTCAACTTCCTCAGAGGGCGAATCGGAAGGCTGATCAAGAATCGACTGCGTTCGTATCTCCACTGCCAATCGGAAGCGAAGGCGCTGAAGGGCGACGGCGCGATTGTCGGCCTGACTGCGACGTTCGGTTGCTTCACCAATCGTGTTGGTGGGTTTGTGGTGCAGGAAAACACCACTGCTGGTTTTGTTGCGGTGTTGACCGCCAGGTCCACTTCGGCGCTGGGTTCGAAGGTCACACTGTTCGAGCAACTGTTCCGCTGTAAGCGTTGCAGGATGCGGTCCCTCGATGTGTATGACGCTCATGCGCTCAGCGGACGCTGGCAACTTCGGCGTCCGATCGGATGGTTCTTCCTCAGCCACCGATCCACTCACTTAGCCATTGGGTAAGGTCGGCAGCGAAAGTTCGATTGGGGAGATGGAAGACGCCATGGCATTCCTTTCCGACCCAGCTCATAAGTTCACCTTGCTCGACCGGTGGCAGCGGGCAGAGAACTCGGTAAGCGGCTTGCTGTGTCACCGAGGAGTTATCTTGGGCCATCGCTGAAACCGAGACCACCGTCGATGAATAGACAATCTCTGGTGCTTCACACAGACTCAATTGCACCGTCGATCCAATCTCAATCTGTTTGCGATCTCGGGCGTCCATCATTAAGACCGCGTGCAGACTGGAGTCTGGACTGATCCGACACCAAGCGTCATGGCGAACCGCCGCCATGCCAATCTGATCCCGCAGTCGAGTGCGCGGCAGCTGTTCACTTGATTCGAATGGCGGCGGTAAGACGATTCCATCGATTGGTGCGACCACTTCAGTTTCGCGGACTCTCGCGGCGATCGACGCGAGTTGCGTGGAGACTGCATCCTCAGCTGCTTGTAGCGTTTTCCACTGTTCTGCCCGGTCAGCTTGGTCCAGCGTCACACGACGTGATAGATTGCTTCGCATCCGGGCGACACGCAATTGCCCTTGCAGTCTGGCGTGGTCAATCGCGAGCGATTCGTTTCTCATTTTGACCAGTGTCTCGCCGATGCGAATGGGCTCACCAAACTCTGCCGCGACTTGTTCGATCATTCCTTCACCAGCAAGGAAAATCGTTGACGCGTTGGCTAAGTCGACGTTCCCGTCGGCAGAACGAAACCGAGGCAGAGGCATCCACAATGCCAACGCCAGCAGGATTCCAAGTGCGGACAATGGCAGGAGTCGTCTCCAGCGAGGGACCTGCCCCCAGTGCTCGGTTCCGCGAGTCACTCGGGCGACGAGTCGCGTCAGCTTTGCTACTTGAGCGAATGCTGCAATGAATACGACGGCGATCGCCAATGAACGTAGATGCAAGTATTCGGCTAAACCGATCAATACGGAAGCGATCACAAGCATGATGATCAGGCGGTAAAGCATCGATGCGGTGTGATATCCGGCAAGCGACAGCGAACGTAGATCAGTCCGCTTCGTTACCGTGCATTGGTCGCCAGCGATCCTTGAGACCACCACGCTGCGAAACGCATGGGTGGCTTCCTGGCGAAGATTCACACTTCCGATGATGTCAGCGAGCACGTAGTAGCCGTCGTACCGCATCAGTGGATTGGCATTGAAAAGAACAGTGCTGATTCCGCAAATGACCATCAGATTCAAGGCGTGAAGGCGTATGGCTGGGTCCGTGGTGCCGATCCAAACGAAGGTCGCGATCGCGGCAATGATCAGCTCGATATAGATTCCGGCCATCATCACTGCGGCCCGCTTCGCCGAGGAGGGCTGGCGCCAAATGTCGGTCACGTCGCAGTAAGGGCAAGGCACGCCACATAGAAACAGCACGCCAACGCTACCGCATCGCGAGCCCATTCGCCGACACATCACTGCGTGCCCCAGTTCGTGCGCGACTTTTGTGCTGGCAAACAGGATCCCCAGCCAAAGAGGACTCGACTGTGAGAGAAACAGTTGGAGTGAGGTGAGGTTCCCGACCAATTCGCTGCTACGACTGAACGCAAACACGAACGCGACTGCGATGACGGTCGTCCAGCAGAGGATCGCTGGAAGCGAGAAGACCATGCCACTGATCGAACTCAAGCGAGTCGCGATCCCATCGATGGTTCCGAGTGGAACACGGAAGTATAGAGGAGAGAAGCGACGAATCGCCGTTTCAAACCGCCGGCGTGTCCATCCTGCGGCGCCGGCTTCTCGCCAAACCGATTCATCACAGTGACCGCTTTGAAGCGCTTGCCAAACTCGCTCGGTCACTCGCGTGAATTTGCCACTGACCTCATCGATGATGATTCGATAGGATCGACGCTGGCCATCGACCACCACGCTGCGGAGATCGCTGCGGAGACCGTTGTTCGGATTCAAGTTAGTGACCGATGAATCGGACATGCCACACATCTACCTGGCAGTGGGGCTAGGAATCAGTGACTGTCGTCGCGCTGTTGACGCCGCTTGATAGACCTTCATGCGGACTTCCGCGCCGGGTTTCAGTTGCCATTGGTTTGGATTGCCAGGATCCGGTTCGTTGATGATTTCGGCATGCAATCGAAAGCGTCCGCCGGGCAGCATTTGTGGATCGGATGACAGGACCTTACCCCGCAGCGAACGTTCTTTTCCGGTTGCTGGATCCGTCCAGTGCACACTCACAGGCAGGTCTCGGCAGCTCGTTGGGGCGATTTCACGACTGTCGATCAGAGCATGAACATGCAAGCGATCAATCCGTCCAATCGTGGCAATCGTATCGCCCTTGGCAATCCATTCTCCCGCTGACCGAGCAACCTCCAGCACCACGCCGTCAATCGGGCTGGCGGTGTGCAGATTTTGAAGTTGATCATCAATCTCGGAGAGATCCGCCTCTCGAAGTTCCGTTTCAACCTCAGCGCGACGTCTCTTCTTCTTTGCCAGTGCGACTTCGACTTCTCCGCGTTCGACCGCGAGTTTCAGTTTCCGCAGTTGACTGCGAGGGACCGCGCCGACCACGTCGTTTTGAATGAGTCGGCTGGTATCGAGTTCGGCTTCGGCTTCCGCCAAAGCCAGTTCAGCAAAGCGGGTCTCGATGTCATCGGTGGAGTCACTCTTGGCCGAGTTCAGTCTCAGCAGGGCAGCTCTCCGACGTATCAACAAGGAGCGGTCATCCAGTCGTGCGAGGAAATTACCGGTTTTGACCATGTCGTTGATTTTGACGCTTAGTTCTGCAACGCGACCAGTTTCTAAAGCTGGAACTTTCACCTCTTGGGCGAACCGGACGATGCAGTCCTGAACTGGAGTTCCTGATGGCTTGGGCTTCTGCGCCAACGTTGGTGTCATGAAGAGCACCGCGATGAGAGAGAAGAAACCTGCCAGGCCGCTGGTGGGACGGCCGTTTCGAAGAACACGGAAGTGCTCGGCAAGTCGATTTGCCAGGCCCTTGATGTTGCTGCTGTCTCTCATGCTCTGTCTCCTTCGCTACCTGAATCACCGCCAAAGTACAAACCAATTGTTCCACGAACGGATCGAATCAAGTCCTGAAACAGCAGATAGGCGACAGGAGTCTTGCCGCAGCGAAACACCACACGAGCAGGTGCGCCGGATTGATTCCCGCTGCCTTGTTCGGCGGTAATTCGCTGAGCTGCTTTCTCGCTGAGTCGAAGTAGAACAGCGGTTGAGGTTTGTGCGTTCTTGGTGAGGGAACTCGATGGTCCGATCTGTACGAGCGAGGCCGGGAAAGTACGGTTTGGGTCAGATTCCAACGCGACGTCTGCTACTAACTTGGAATCGTATTTGGCATTTTGTACGTGTGCGATCCTGGACTGCATCACAGATGCTTCGACCATCCAGGGCGTTCGGTCCGCGATCACTTGCAGGAGCAATTCTCCTCGCTGAAGCGGGCGCGATGCTAGTCGTTGTTCGATTTGCCACGCGTCGACGGTGCCATTTCGGTCAGCACGAATCACCAATGACTCAAGTACTCGGTTCAGAATCGACAGTTGATCGTCGATGGATTGAATCTCCTCGGTGATCAGCCTTTGTTCGCCTTGAACTTGTTCTAAGCGGTCCATTCGATTTGAGGCTGTGTCGACCATCGCATCGGTCCAATGCGATTGCTGTTGCATCAAGACCGAACGACGCCCCATCAAGGTCGCGATCTGTGCGTCCAACTCGGAGTCGACGAGCGACAACAGGCGTTCGCCTCGAAGCACCTGTTGCCCATGTTTGACGTGCACTTGATCCACAACCGCTTGGCGAGGAGCGCTAATCGTCTGCACATTCTCAGGGAGAACGGTGGCGGTCGAGTAAACGACCAGCGGAACGGGGAACAGGCCAATGACCAACACAATCGTCATCAAGGTGGCGGTCAATACGATCGGTTTCCAAATCGACGATGGACCTGCTGGTGCAAGTGAGGCCCAGATTCGTGCCCCCGGAATCGCATCCAAACGCGATTGATGCATCAATGCGTAATCCGCGTGTTGCGTGAACCGAAGTAGCTCGGAACGGAACTCGCTTGGGGTAGGGGCGGAGTCCGCTGTTTGCAATCCAATCAAACGATAGGGCGAGTCGTCTTCACCAGAAACCGTTCGCACAACCATACCGCCATCTTCGATGGATTCGCCTTCCGGGGCAGCCAGCCAAATGCAGCCATCGGCATCCAACTCGTAGTCGGCCGCTTGGCTGATTTGATCCGCCGCTGGTGAATTTCGATCGATCGTTTCTACATGACTGACTGCGAGCAATCGGATGTTCGGCTCAACGGAGCAGAGACCGACTCGATCAAAATCGAAGAGGGATGCTGTAGCGTCAACGATCGCGGCTTGAAGCTTCTTGGTGTCGTTCAGTTGATGAAGGCTCACAATCGCGGCGTCGACTTTTTCGCGAATCAATTCGATTCGTTTGAGTCGGCGTAGCTGGTCGGCTCGTAAGAATTCACCAGCGAGGTCGGCCATCTGGGCGACGAATCGGAGATAGCCTCGCTGTGTCGCGACTCCACAATCGGGCTCCAGAAACACTTCGAGCAAGTAGTCTGCTGGGTTCAGGGAGGTCTCCAACTCGATCGGTACGACTGCAGCTGGAGCGTGCATTGGGTTTGCGGGCACGCCAGTATCAGAAGCTCCTGGGGTGGCGGGCACGACCACGGGTTGACCAGCATCGGCAACTTCAGTGAGTAGACGTTGATGCGCTCGCTGCGATTGTCGTGGGATGGATTGGTCTGTGACACGCCCGATCCGTCGCACGGATCGGTAGTTAGGCTCCTGCGAATCGGTTTGCGTTCGCTGCCAAACGATCACGCCTTCGGCGGCCATCGCTCGCAGCAGGCGATCGGACAGCATGCCCAGGAAGTCATCCTCGGTACGATCACTTCGAACCGCCGCGGCAACCTCGCGGACAATCTCGGCGATTTCTCGTCTGGTTTCGTCGACCAGCGGGTCCGTACCGGTAGCCGCCGGGGCAGCACCAGGCGAGAAAACGAACGGCTGATTGGCAGTTGCCGAACTCAAGGGTGAGAACTTTATGAGTGGAGTTTGGGAGTCGATGCAGAGATTCCCGAATCTTCCACTATCAGAATCTAGCCCCAGGCGACAACGCCGCTTCAAAGACTGCTAGCAGGCTGCAAACCGTGAAGGCTACTTTCTGAGCCGCACCCGTGAGTCGTGAAGAGTGGATTTCGCCGTAGCGACTTCGGGAAGATGAGATGCTTCGGGAGCAATGCTCAGCGTGGCAGACAGTCTGTGAAACTCACTTTCATGAAACTGCATGTCTGGCTCAGGCAAGGACTCCTTCTCGACTCCCGTGATCTTTTGTTCGATCAGATCACTGATGTAGGGCAGCTTCGCTTTCACATTGAGACCTTGCCGGTCGCATTCGATGCGTCATGAAACAGCGAAGCTCGGAAAATTGTTACGCCGGATTGGCACTCAGCCATTGGGCAAACGTGTTTAGGTTGCCAATGAAGGTTTGGCTGCGGATCACCCGGTCGGTTGGATCATCCTCGCCGTGGTATCTCAAGCGGCCTGGCTCGACCCAGGCGCCGCGTTCGTCGAGCTGACGGATAATGTCAGTGACTCGTTTGTCTAGCCCTTCGGACGACTTGGCGGGTTTGATTTTCCTGGGTTTCCAGAGTTCATCGATGGGAGTATTTCGACATCGATTCAGTTCTTTCTCGAGGCGGTCGAGTTTCGAGCCAACGATGAAGCCGTAGTGAGTCGGCATGTCGTCGGACGAATAGGTCAACTGATACGTTGTCGTAAAGAACAGCGGCCGGTTGGTCTTCAACTCATAAAACCGAGCCAAACGTCCATCCGACAGGAGTGACCGACGAAAGTAGGCGATCGCTGGCTCAATTGGCTGAAGGAATCGTTCTGAGTTCTTATGCTCGGCTGTTCGGCGATACAGCATCATCAGCGTTTGCATCACGCCCTGCGATTCGCCACCGGTGATCGCCGGAGGTTCGAATTTTCGGGCCCATGCTGGGTGCATGTCCTGGTCGTATTGTTGCGCCCAACCTGGTTGTGGTTCGGGCAGTTGCGCCAACAGTAGAAAATCGCCGCCGCGAAGTGCCGATTGCAGATACCGAGGGTCGTCATAGATTTCCCACGCATCAAGCATCATCGCGATCAAATCGTTGATGGTACTGTCGTTCAACGTGTAATAGTTGGAGTATTTTTTTGCGGGGAACTCTCGCGACCAAGTCTCCGGCAGGGAAGCCCGCTGAACCTTCGACTTGCTTGGCTGAGCAGTGCCATCGAACTTCTGCGGCCAGGCCCCGTTGGGGTACTGGGCTTTGAGGCTCGAGTCGAGCGCGTATTGAGTTGCCTCATGGACGGCTTCGTCCTCGAACCCCAATGCTTGATCAAGTCGCATGAGGAACGTGATCGCTGACTGCGACTTGTCATCGTCGAACGTGGTCGTGTTTCGGACCTTCTTGTTCTTCAATACTTCTGTGTCCACTCGATAGGCGTAACCCTTTCGATCCTTGAGATCAAACTCGATTTTGGTGTCCCAGCCGCCCGACTCTAGTTGTCCTCGAACCAGAGCGTGTGCCGCTTCTTTGGCTGCGGCCAACAAGGTTTGGTCTCCGCAGAGTTGATAGGCGATCAAATAGGCACGACCGACACTTGGGGTCGCAGGAGGTTCCATCCATGCAGTTGTGGGACCAACGACGCCCTCTCCCTCACGCTTTTTCAGATTAGCGCTCAGTTGGAAAATGTAGCCGCCGCCTGCCGATGCATGTTCGCGAAAAAAATCAACCGAGCGGTGCATCGAATCGACGACTTCTTGGCGAGTTGGCTGTGCATTGACGACAGGAATGCACAGGAAAATGGCTCCACAACAGCTCAGGATTTTGGCGAGAAAAACAAGGCGAAGAGGTCGCCCATCGAACTCAGTCTTCATTCGTCTTCTTTACCGAAGTGTGATCATGAACAATTTTCCAGCCCGCTTCCAAGCGTCGCAGGATCAACGTGAAACGGCCGCCGATTGGCTCTTCCTTGCGCTGCAGATTCCAAGTGCCTTGAACTTGCATCGCGTTTGCTCCAAGTGACAGGAATTCGAGCTCGGCAAACGTTAGGGCTCCCATCGCCTTGGAGTCTGGATAGCGTTGCTTGTAGCGGGCGAGCGTTGCATCGAAGCCACGCGTGACTTCGCCGCCAGATGAAAACGTTAGCTCTTCGCTTTGCCAGTACAGCTTCATGAAGTCGTCGATGCTACCAGCATTCCAGTCCTGGGCTTGCTGTTGAAGCAGCGTCTCGATTTCATTTTCGAGTGATTCGGCCTGATCGGGCACGCCGCCATCAGCAAGCTGCAAATGCGTTTCAAATCGACCATTGCTGTCCGCTGCGCCACAGCTCATTCCGGGTGTGTTGTGTTGCATCACGATCGTGCCGTTACGGTCCACTGCGATCAGCCCTCCGACGCCCGGCTTTAAAGTCTGACGCATGTTTTTATCGACCGCTGCCGAAAGTGATTGGCCGGCGTACCTCATCTGTGCGGCTATGTCATAGGCAACGCTATGGCGAATGTACTCTTCGCCGATGCCCGTCCCGGAAACGGCGCAGGTATCATTGGCGGCGTAGGTTCCTGCACCGACGATGGGAGAATCACCAACGCGACCGGGAAGCTTCTTGGAAGTGCCACCCGTGCTGGTTCCGGCCGCCAAGTTTCCGTCGACATCCAGTGCGACGCAGCCGACCGTGCCGAAGTGTGGTTGATCGGGATCATGACTCTCGTTGCCGCGATGACTGAGAAAGTAACTCGGATCGACCTGAGGTACCTCTTTTTCTTTGGCGAATGCGTCCGCTCCATCGCCGACCAGCAAGACATGTTTGGTTTCGGTCATGACCAAACGGGCCAGTGAAATGGGATTTTTCGTTTGAGTCACTCCAGCGACGGCGCCGCATCCACGCGTTTTGCCATCCATGATGGAGGAGTCCAACTCAGCGACGCCATCCTCGGTCAGCACGGCTCCGCGACCAGCGTTGAAGCTGGCGTCGTCTTCAAGAACACGAATCACGGCTTCGACCGCTTCGAGTGCTGTTCCACCGGACTTCAGCAGGTCACGACCCGTTTCCAACGCCAACTGAAGTCCAGCTTGGCGCGCGGCGGTTTTCTTGGCTTTCCACGTGCCTGGATCGCCGCCCGCCCCCCCATGAATCGAAATCGACCAGCGAGGAGAGTCATCGTCTGCCGTTAGCACTTGGTTCAGATTCATCAGTAGCGAGAGCAGGGTAGTGATGGCGAGAAGAGAACAGGTGGCTTTCATCGAAATCGGCTTCCAGCAAGCGATCGAGACTAGGAAATTTGAGAATCGGCAGCATACCGCGCTGGAAGCCGAGCTGCGGTGTCTCGATGATGGGGCTAGCGACGTCCTAAGAGCTCGGTGAGCTTGGCTGGAATGTCCTTGGCGTGATCTTCCGCGATCCCTGCCAGCAGATCTGCTTGGCGCTGGTTGATTGGAACTGGCATTCCAGCATCGGGCATCGAATGGCTCAGTGCCTTCACGATGGCTGACATCAAATCCTCGATTCCCTGGCCAGATAGTGCATTGGTGTGCAGGTAGGATTGGAATCGCGCAGCCGAGTTCTGGGGCAACAAATCAGACTTATTCAGGACTTGAAGTACTGGAAGCAAGCCTGGTTCCTGCTGGGGATAGGCGGAATCCTCCTTCAGCCCAGGTTCGCTAATCTGCAGAATCAGATCCGCATCGGAAATCGCGTGGCGAGCACGGCTGATACCCTCCTTTTCGATCGGTTCCGAGCTTTCGCGTATTCCGGCAGTATCGCTCAGTCGGATGGGTAACCCGTCGAGGACTGTCTCGGCGTGTAGAACGTCTCGAGTGGTGCCAGCGACATCCAGTGCGATGCTGCGGTCGTAGCCGACAATGGCGTTCAACAGGCTGCTTTTGCCGACGTTGGGGGGGCCTGTCAGCACAACCCGATAGGGTTCCGTCATGCGCACCGTGAAAGGTGCAAAACGTTGTAATTCAGCGGCCTGATGCCGAATGTCGGCTAGCGATCCGGCTTTTGATTCCAGCTCTAAGAGAGCGTTGATGGTCCAGTTCTGCATCGCACCGCGAAACTGGTCTGCGGCGATTGCTGCGGTACGACTCGTGGTGCAACGAGATAGCACTTCGGCTGCCTCCTGAATCAAAAGACAAGGCGACGCAGACGGTGGAATCAACACAGCGCCCATCGATTGCGCGTGATGGATGATGCGCTCAGTCGCAGCGGGGCCGCCATGGCAATGCACCTCAAAGTGTGCCGTCTCCGCTGTGCTCGAACCAGACAAACAGATCGGAGTCACAACAACGGACTCTCCCGCTGCGGTTGAATCACTGTCGGAATCGGCACCGTGCCAAACACCGTAGCGGATTTGGTTCGGCAAAAAAGCAGCTTTTGTGACTGGTGTGAAACAGGCGGTCAGAAGTGCTTCAGCGCTGGGACCGTGCAATTCGATCACTGCGATTGCGCTTCTGCCAACGCCCGTTAGGATCGAGCATGTTGTTGTTTGAGGATCGATTGTTGCAACGTCTGCGCGCGTTCCACCTCGCGCATTCGGAACCGAGCGCGAATTGGTTTTGCTTCGATCGTCGTTTTTGGGTAAAGACATAGAGCGTTTGTTGAATAAACTATCGCAACCACGTGACCTGCTTCTTGTCCAACTAGTTCTCCACATCCGCGTCTAAATCATGGCCTCTGTTAAGCCAGATCTCGACTCCATGTCTGACGAGCAATTGCTCGACATGCGGATGTGTGATTTGAAGCTGACGATTCGTGGCACACCACTTGAGAAGCGGATCCGACAGCTTAACGCAGAATTGGCTCAGCGCGGTCTCAAGTTCACCCCACATTGTTGGCTGAGTGACGAATGGTTTTCGCCAGATGGCATCCCCGGCATTGCGATTCCGTTCTACTTGGCCCATCCGCGTTTGATGCGATTGGAACGCAAGCAACTGTTGGAAGTCGAGGGTGGCACACAAGAATGGTGTATGAAAATCCTTCGCCACGAAGCAGGTCATGCGATCGACAGTGCGTTTCGATTGCGACGTAAGGCCAACTATCGCGGAGTGTTTGGGAAAGCATCCGAACCTTACCCAGAATACTATCAGCCAACCCCTTCCAGCCGCGACTTCGTCTTGCACTTGGAGATGTGGTACGCTCAAGCCCACCCGCTGGAAGATTTTGCAGAGACATTTGCGGTTTGGTTGCGACCCGGATCGCGCTGGCGAGCCCGATACCGTGATTGGCCAGCGATTGGAAAGCTGATGTTGGTAGACGATCTGATGACTTCGATTTGCGGAAAGAAGCCACCGGTCAGTTCACGTGAGAAGCCGGAGCAATTGTCCCGAGTTCGGAAAACACTTCGCACACACTATCAACGAAAACGCGAACACTATGGGGTGGACTACCCCAGCATTTATGACAACGACTTGCGCAAACTATTCTCAGCTGACCCGGCGCATCGGCGGAATGCGACTGCTGCTGCGTTCCTTAGCCGCATCCGCGGTGAGCTGCGCCGCTCCGTGGCTCGTTGGACCGGCGAGTACACCTACACGATCGATCAGGTGGTGCAGGAAATGATCGAGCGTTGTCGTGAATTGAAGTTGAGAGTTGGTAGCTCGCCGGAAGAAGCCAAACGCGACGCAATGATTTTGGTTGCCGTTCGAACAACAAGCTTTTTGCACGAAGGACGACATCGTGTTGCGGTTTGAGCCTAACCACGCGGCTTTCCAACGGGCGGGCCGATGAGCAAGCTTCGCGTACTCGTCTTGGTACGGGATGGACATGTGCCTCCAGAAACATTGGATGGTGTCAGTGAAGAGGAAATGAGTCCTTGGAAAGCCGAATTTGATGTCTGCGAGACTTTGCGGCGGTTGGGGCACGAAGTCTTGCCTCTGGGAGTCTACGACGACTTGGCCCCGATTCGAGAAGCACTCCGAGACTTCGAGCCAAACATCACCTTCATGTTGTTGGAGGAATTTCACGGCGTTGTCACCTATGACTTTGCCGTGATCAGCTATTTGGAATTGATGCAGCAGCCCTATACAGGCTGTAATCCACGAGGACTATTGCTGACCAAAGACAAGGCTTTGTCAAAGAAGGTACTGACTTATCACCGCATTCCAACACCACGGTTTGCGGTTTTCAAAGTCGGACGACAGGTTCATCGCCCCAAGAAACTCTCGTTCCCACTCTTTGTGAAGTCGGTCGTAGAAGACGCATCGTTTGGTATCGCACAGGCGTCGATTGTCAGCACCGATGAAGCTCTGGAAGAACGTGTGAAGTTCATCCACGAGAAGACCGGCGATGACGCAATTGCGGAGCAGTACATCGAAGGTCGTGAACTCTATGTGGGCGTTTTGGGTAATACTCGCTTGAGTACGTTTCCGGCTTGGGAGATGGATTTTGGAAAAATGCCTGATGATGTGGCAAGGATTGCGACCAGCCGTGTGAAGTGGGATCACAATTATCAAGAGAAGCATGGCATCACGACGCGCGCGGCTGACGGGCTTGACGATGCGACGCAGGAGCGGATCTCAAAGCTGTGCAAGCGTGTTTACCGAGCCCTCAGTATGAGCGGGTACGGACGCATGGATTTGCGCATGACTGACACGGGTGAAATTTATGTGATCGAAGCGAACGCGAATCCGAACATTGAGTACGGAGAAGACTTGGCCGAGTCGGCCGAGTTGGTCGGAATCGATTACGAAGCTCTGTTGCAGCGAATTTTGAACCTCGGCTTGAGCTACAAAGCCGCGTGGATGACCGTCTAGTCGTGCTGCCTTTAACAGGCAGGACATCAATTGGCAGATTTACCTCAATGACCAACTCCCAGCCCCAACCACTTTTTCGAGGCATCGTTCCGCCTCTTGTCACTCCCTTGCTGGATTTTGACCAGCTTGATGAAGACGGCACCAAGAGGCTCCTGGAGCACGTTATCGAAGGCGGCGTCAGCGGCGTCTTTATCCTCGGAACGACGGGGGAAGCACCAAGCTTGAGTTACCGTTTACGTCGCGATTTCATCCAGTTGGTATGTCGCATTGTCGGTGACCGTGTCCCGGTTCTGGTTGGCGTGACGGACACTGCCTTTGTGGAGTCCATCGAGTTGGCGCAGGTTGCAAAGGAAGCGGGTGCGACCAGCGCCGTGCTAACGACGCCCTACTACTTTCCTGCGGGCCAAACCGAACTGATTCGCTACATCGGTCACGTGGTCAAGGAAACCCCGCTGCCACTGATGCTCTACAACATGCCGAGCTTGACCAAAGTCTGGTTTGAAATCGATACGCTGCGAAAGCTGGCCGAGCACGAACAAATCGTTGGCGTGAAAGATAGCAGTGGCGACTTGGACTACTTTCGAAAGCTTGTGACCCTGAAGGAACAGCGTCCTGATTGGTCGTTATTGATTGGTCCCGAGCATCTGACCGCCGAAGCAGTCAAACTTGGAGGCGATGGTGGGGTCAACGGAGGAGCCAACCTCTTCCCGGAACTATTCGTTTCACTCTATCAGGCAGCATTAGCGGGCGACACAAAACAGATCGAAATCTTGACCCAGCGTGTTGAAAAGCTGCAGCAGATCTACGCCGTTGGCAAGTACGCTAGCCGGTTCATCAAAGCAACGAAGTGCGCGCTGTCAATTCGTGGCCTGTGCAGCGACCAGATGGCGGAGCCCTTCAACCACTTTCTCGAGCCACAGCGGGCTCAAGTCGCAGAGATTTTGGATCGGCTTTGAACGCTCGCTAACGATCGAGCGGCTTCCTTCAAGCAGCGTTACAAGCTTCGGTTGAAGAGTCAGAATCGATCGAGTGAATTCTCTTCAGTAGATCGACCTCATTACTGACGCTTAATTTGTCGAAGACCTTGCTGCGGTGCTTCGAGGCTGTTTGAACAGAAATTTCCAAACGCTCGGCAATTTCCTTCTGAGTCTTTCCACCAGAGAGAAGTTCCATCACCTCCCGCTCACGGGGTGAAAGGGCTGTCAGATCTTGCAGGAATCGCGACCGCTGCTGGTGCAGCAGGTGTTGATTGATGTTGCTGGCGATCGCTTTGCGAATGACGACCAGCAGATCGTGATGATTGGTCGATTTCTCCACAAAATCGAAGACACCCTTTTGAAAAGCTTCCCGGCACGTTTTTGCATCGGCATGCCCGGTCAGCACGATGATTGGCAACAATGCGTGCGTGCGTTGCAGTTCTTCATGCACCTGCAAGCCAGTCATCTCTGGCATCATCAAGTCGACCACGACACAGCCTTGTACATCAGGCGTGACCACCTTCATCAAAGCACTTGGAGATCCAAAAGCTTCGATTGCAAGGCCAACGGATCCGCACACGCGTTTGATGATAGCGACATCGTTGGGGTCATCGTCGACTAGAAAGACAGTAGGGTTCGTCACGGGCGATGTAGGGGTTTAGGGAATGGTCTGAAAGTACCCGCTCTTTTGATACGTCGTTTGCCCTATGAAACTCTTTTATCGTCCCCACGATTTCATACACGACAGTCATCAAGCAGGCTGCGCCCCAAGGTAGAGGGTTGAACCTCCGCATCTGATATCGTCGTTCCATTGCCAACAGGTGATGTACGTTTGTCAGAATCTGAACAGGCATTCAGAGAGGTTGTCGAGCGAAGCGGATGTAGCGGCTTTGCGTACCCAGCGTCGCTCAAGTGCCCAGCATCGACGACCGATCCATGATCACGCAGCCGTCAGAGTCGCCGCAAACGGAAACGCCGGAGCGATCACTTTCGTAATGGCTCCGGCGTTCGGGGATTCGTTGATGAGGAAAGACTGACGGAGGCTACCTGTTGGCTTCCGCTTCTTTTCCAAACATCATCATCATCAAGGGTTGAACGGCCGCAGGGCTATTGTAGGTATAGCCAGCTGTAAGAGCTCGATCGATCCGATCCTTGATTTCCGAAAGATGAGCGTTGGTGTACGCGTCCATCTTCTTTCCACATTTCTTCACAGACGACTCGATTCGACTCGAAAGCGTTCGCAACTCCATCCGAGCCAAGTTGCTGATGGGCTTGTACGCCGCGGTGCTGTCGGTGTCTTCCAAGATCAAGTCAATCAATCGCTGCATATGCTCGCGCTGCAGGTTTCGTCGAAGTGATGAGATCATCGGTTTGCGATCATTGCGGTCATCGGGGCAATCTTGATCCAGTTCTGTCCAGACCGCCTTGTTGACGGTGTCGAGTAGTTCCGGCAACGTCAGCGAGTCCTCGTCTTCTGGTAGTCGCAATTCGTTGTCGTAGACTCGGCGAAGAGTGGTTGGGTTCATCAGCCAAGTCAACGCGGAAGCTTGCACACCCAAGATGCGATCATGGATTGGCCAAGTCGCCTCGTTTGACATGGAGCTGCGAGAGCTACCGTCAAGCCACTTGTCGACGCTCATTCGTTCGAGCAACTTCGGCGTCAAACCATAAGCATCGTCATGGAACGAATTCTCGATGACAAACTTGAGGGCTGCTCGCTGTTGTTCCGCAGGAACAACTTTGACAGGTGGACGATCGCCGGGGTCGCCTTTCTTGTCTCGATTGATGAAAGCGCCACCGATCCAGTTGGCCATCATGCTGCCGGCTCGCGTTTGCAGCGAAAGCGTTAGCTCGTAACCACGTCGTGACTTGGCCCAACTGTCACCATCTTTGACGAACTTCTCCAAGATGCGACCACGGTAAAGCTTGACGAGTTTCATCTGCTCTTTGGCGTAATCCAAAGGATCCTTGGCGAAGTCGTATCGACGAGCCAGTGGATCAGGTCCCGAGGTGTCTTCATCGGTCGCGTATTGCAATGCAGGCTCACTGCAACGCTTCAGGATCTCTGGAAGATCTTTGTCGACGAATGTGTAGCCGTACTCAATTGCCCAGAAGTCATAGGGGCCGATGTCGATCATAGCGTAGTCACCTTGGACGTCACCGGATTCGTATCGGTAGTTGATTGGAATGTAGTCCATCACCGACGACGCAATGGTTTTCTTGCCTTTGGTTTCCTTGCTGTTGATCTCATCGAGTTCCAAGTAAGCAGAGGCTTTGAAGTTGTGCCGTAGTCCAAGCGTATGTCCGACTTCGTGAGCGACCAAGTCTGCTAGCAGCGGACCGACAAACCATTCAGGCATGCCATCGAGTAAGTCGGCCTTTACTTCCTTCGTTTCTTTCTTCTCATCGTCCTTGTCATCCTTGGATTTTTTGTCGTTGTCTTCGTCTTCTTTTTCGTCGTCTTTCCCACCAGTGTCTTTCTTGCCTTCATCGTCCTTCTTATCGTCTTCTTTTCGTCCCTTGAGTTCTTCCTCGTCAAGTAGCGTGAGCGCCCAGTTCATTCGAGTCAAAGCGAGGTCAAGGCTGCGACCGCTGGCGGCCATGCAAAGACCGTTTTTCTGGCTGATGGTTCCGTACAGGCCATCGAATTCGTCATCACCCAATAGTGAGGGATCCGCTTGTGCCATCGCAAAACCACCCATGGGTTTCTGTGCTTGACGAGTGAACTCAGCTCTCAGGAAGTTTGCCTGCTCGGGAGGTGAAAGCCGGATGCGGGGATCCCAGCGAGGATGGCTACTCAGCCATGACATCGTCTCGGGAGAGAATCCTTCCATCGCTAGCTTGGGCATCAAATCTTCAAAGTTGAAATTGAAGTGTCGGATCCAACCGTCGGTCAGCACGATGTCTGCATCCAAAATTTCCCCGGTCGATGGGTGCACTCGGCTAGGCCCAATCGCCGTTCCAATGTCGTTGTTCAGCCAACGAATGAAGTTGTATCGCACATCTTCAGGATCCTTCTCCATGTGAACCTGACTCTGCGCGTCTTGGTACTCGATCACGATTGCGTCAACCAAGCCGACCTTCTCGAAGGCTTTGTTCCAGTAGTCGATGCCGGCTTTGATCCAACGTCGGTAGCGAACTGGGGCAGTGTGCTCTACGTAGAACCGAATCGGCTCTTTTGGTGGGCTGAGTTTCAGTTTTGAATCACGTTTTTGAAGCTTCCAACGGTTGATGTAGCGAACGCGAGTTTCGTCGTCGACATACTTGCTGAGGTCCGAGAACGCCGTGGTGAAGTAGCCGACACGTTCATCCGCTTTCCGCGGCTTGAAACCTGAAGAGGTGGATGGCACTTCGCTGAAAGAGTAGTGAAGTGTCTGCAGCTTGCTGCGACTGCCAACGATCTCAAAGGCGATCTCAACATTGTCAGGAAAGACCTTGGCGGAAGTCAGTTTCTTCACACGTGAGTTGGTCACACGAACAGAAGACCCAAAAAACTTGCTGGCACTTCCGACCAACAGGCTGTCGAGGTCGATGACAGGGCCGCCACTTGGGCCAGTCGCAACGATTGCAACGTCCAGCAACACTTCGTCGGTGAACAATCGCTTGACCGAGGCCCTGCTCTCGTCGTCACCAGTCGCACGGATTTCCAAGTTCGGAGCAATCAGAGCCAGACGGTTGTCGTAGCGTCGCCACTGTACGACCCAGTCTCCCGACTGAAGCCCTGCATAGCGATCACCGCTACTGACAGTCAACGCGATGAAGTAGCTCTTACCAGTGAAATTTTTGGGAAGTTCGCCCAGCAGTTGAGCATCCTTATCGCGACGCCAAAGGCTGAAAAGCCCTTTTTTCTTTTGCTGGTCTGAAACTTGGACAGCCGTGTATCCCTCGGAAATTTTGTCGAAGGCTGGCAGGTCAGCGGCTTGTGAGTTTGGGGTCGATGTGACCGTCAATCCGAACAATATCAGGGCGATGCAGTGTGTGTATTTCATTCCGAGCACTCGGTCGTTAAGGAGTTGGGATCCTTGAAAAGGTAGGTCACGGCAGTTCGTGAACCACCCTTGGGGTGGAGTTTTGTGGCTGAATCAGCCCATTTGGGCGACTAAATATCGATTTCCATTGGGCGTCGAAGTGCCCTCAGTCGCGAAAATCCAGCAATTCAATCACTAAAGTCTACTTAATTGCTCCAATCCTATCCTACTTGCGCCCAACCGGCTGTTCGAATCCACTGTCTGTTTGCGAAACTGGACCTGGGAATGTGATTTATCGGCGACATTGACGGTTTTTACTGTGCGACCGACAATCCGAGCGTTCGGTACCTGTTCGCACCATCTTCTCACCAACCTAGAAACCTCCGAATGAACCAACTGCAGCAGCAAGATCCAGAAATTTGGGACGCAATTGAACTCGAAGCTGTCCGTCAGCAAGACGGCTTGGAAATGATTGCGAGCGAGAATTACACCAGCATGGCGATCATGCAGGCCGGCGGCAGCGTGCTGACCAACAAGTACGCCGAAGGGTATCCAGGCAAACGGTACTACGGTGGTTGCCAGCATGTGGATATCGTCGAAAACCTTGCCATCGAGCGTGCCAAGAAACTCTTTGGTGCGGAGTCCGCCAACGTTCAACCTCACAGTGGGTCGCAGGCGAACATGGCGGTCTATTTGACCTGCCTGGAGCCGGGCGACAGCGTTTTGGGTTTAGACCTAGCGCAAGGTGGACACTTGACGCATGGGATGCGATTGAACATCAGCGGCAAGCTGTACAACTTCCACAGCTATGGAGTCGATAAAGAGAAGCATCGATTGGATTTCGATCAGATCGCTGCTTTGGCTCGTGAGCACAAGCCCAAGCTGATTGTGGCGGGTGCGAGCGCCTACCCACGCGAGATTCCTCATGACAAGTTTGCTGAAATCGCAAATGAGGTTGGCGCGCTGTTGATGGTTGACATGGCGCATTACGCCGGCCTTGTCGCTGCAGGCATTCATAACAGTCCTGTGCCCTATGCCGACTTTGTCACCACGACGACCCATAAGACTCTCCGTGGACCGCGAAGCGGCTTGGTGCTCTGCAAAGAAGAGCAGCTCAAAGGTGTCAATCGAAGTGTTTTCCCCGGAACGCAAGGCGGGCCTTTGATGCACATGGTGGCTGCGAAGGCGGTTTGCTTCGGTGAGGCTCTTACTCCTGAGTACAAGCAGTACGGGCAAGCGGTCGTGGACAACGCGAAAGTTCTGGCGGATACCTTGATGGCGGCTGGCTTAGGATTGGTCAGCGGTGGCACCGACAATCACCTGCTGCTCGTTGATGTCACCGCTGTTGGGCTTGGCGGTAAGAAAGCGGAAGCAGTGTTGGATGAATGCGGTATCACCGTCAACATGAACATGATTCCGTTTGACATTCGCAAGCCGATGGATCCCAGTGGTATCCGAATCGGGACACCCGCATTGACCACGCGTGGAATGGGACAAGAAGAGATGAAACGCGTTGGTAGTTGGATTCACGAAGCGCTCGCAAATGCTGACGATGCCGACATTCACACGAGGATCCGCAATGAAGTTCGCGAGTTGTGCGAACACTTTCCCGTTCCAGCGGGCCGCTTGGCCACACCTGGAATTGTTTGAGTCCCAACGCAACCGCTTTCATTTCAGAACTGAAACCAACCATGCATCGAATCCTGATCGCTGACGACAATGACGCCAACCGAGAGTTGTTGGAGGCCTACTTGGTCAACGTTGAATGTGAGATCGAAACCTCCGTTGACGGGCAAGACACGCTCGATAAAGTCGCTTCGTTCCAGCCGGACCTAGTGCTGCTGGACGTGATGATGCCCAAGCTGAGCGGCTTTGAGGTGTGCAAGCAGCTCAAAGATGAAGATGCGACTCGCCGGGTGATGGTCCTGATGGTGACAGCGTTGAATGAGCTTGGTGACATCGAGCGCGCCGTGACAGCGGGAACGGATGACTTTCTCAGTAAACCCGTCAACAAGTGCGAGTTGCTCAAGCGTGTCGAGAACATGCTGAAGTTGAAGGGTACAGAGGACGAGTTGGAGCGTTTGCGTCGCTACATCCAGGAGATGGAGGATGGTGGTGAACCGCAGGACGACTCCCCCTCAGCCTGATCGGCCGAGCGGCTCGATTCTCAGATTCTGGCCGCTCATTGTGGATTATCTCTGAAACTCGCGTTGAACGTCTTAGCTGGCACAATTCGCGAGGTTTTGAGATGCAAGAGCTGGACACCAACCCCCCTGACAACACGGCGATCGATCCCTTTGAAACTTGGGAGGGGCCGACTCCGCAGCCTGCTCCACGTCGGATCGGATCTTTCCGCATCGTCGATCCAATCGCTGCAGGGGCGATGGGCCAAGTTTTTCGAGCGCTCAATGAGGCGACTGGTGAGACCGTTGCCCTGAAATTGATTCAGCGCGCCGATGGACGAGAGATCACCGAGAGGGATCGCACGCTCTTTCTTCGCGAGATGTCGGTGCAGAGCAGGCTGAACCATCCTCGCATCGTGTCGATCGTTGACTTCGGTAGCGCCAACGGTGAGCTCTTCATGGCGATGGAGTACGTCCGAACGATCGATCTGTTCCGAGAGTTGCGGAACTGCGATTTGCGTCAGCAGATTCGCGTCGTTTGTGGTGTGGGGTGTTACATCTTGGCCGGTTTGTCGTACGCGCACCAAAAGAACATCGTGCACCGAGACATCAAGCCCAGCAATATTCTGGTGTACCGCAATCAGCTCCACAAAATTGGAATCAAGATCGCCGACTTTGGAATCTCGAAAGACATGCGCAGCGCCGGTCTGAGCGGAATGACAAGTGATGGAGAGATGCGAGGAACGCCGGCCTTCATGTCGCCAGAGCACTTGGCGAATTCTCGTGACGCCGGCCCTGCGAGCGATGTGTACTCCACCGCGGCAGTGCTTTACTACTTTTTGAGTGGCTGTGTACCTCATCAGGAAGATGTTGGATCTTCGCTGAGGCTAGCACAGATCATCGAAGGCGGCCCGATTCCACTGTCGTCACGTCGAGCAAGTCTACCAACTGCGTTGTGTGATGTGATTGACCGAGCTCTGCTGCCGCTCTCAGCCGGGCGATTCGAAACTGCGATCGAGTTCAATCAGGCCTTGCTTGATTTCACACGCAAGAAGAAGGTGTGACCTGATGCAGTCTCTTCAAGCGAAGCTTGCCCCAGCCAAAACAACTGAGATGACGCAGTCGGTCAATTCCTATCCCTTCACCGAAGCGCAGTTGCCAGCAGTCTTCGGGCGGTACGAAGTGTTACGCGTCCTAGGGGTCGGCGGGATGGGGTCGGTGTACTTGGCGCACGATCGCGTTTTGGACAGAAGCGTCGCGATCAAGTTTCCGAATCGGGCAGCCAATCCAGAAGTGCTCGAGCGGATGCTTCGAGAAGCCCGGGCTGCTGCCAAAGTCTCGCATCCGAATGTTTGCGCGGTCTTCGACGTGGGCTGTGAGTTGGGGCAGCCATTTTTCACGATGGAATTTGTGCCAGGAAAGTCGCTGGACAAATTGATTCGTCCCGGAAAGCTGATGTCGACCGAAGCTGCCGTCAACATTGTGATGAAAATTGCAGCTGGACTGATCAAAGCCCATGGTCAGCAATTGACCCACCGCGATCTGAAGCCGGCGAATATTTTGATTCGAGCCAACGGCGAGCCCGTTGTCACCGATTTCGGGCTGGCAACGCATCACGGCATGACCGGCTGCGGAGTCACCGAGGAGAAGGTTGTGGGTTCGCCTAGTTACATGTCGCCCGAGCAAGTGCGATGCGATACTGATCAGATTGGACCGGCGACCGACGTTTACGGGCTGGGAGTGATCCTCTACGAGTTACTCACCGGGCAACGTCCCTTCTCAGGGGAGGTGCCAGCGGTCTACACCAAGATTCTTAAGCAGCAGCCAGTGATGCCGACCCGCATCGTTCCTTCCTTGAACCGAGGCTTGGAAGCGATCTGTCTGCGAGCAATCGCTAAGTCGCCACAAGATCGTTTTCACAGCATCGCAGAATTCAGAATCGCGTTGGAGCAATGGCGCCGGAATCCGAACCCGTTCCAGCTGCCCGAGGGCGAGCCAATTCAGCTGCAATCGCCCCACGGTCGTTCGCTCGCAGAGTCGATGTATGAGCTCGAATCACGGAAGGTACATACTCGCGTCGAGCCTGAGCTGAGAAAATGGCTGGGTAAGCCTTGGCAGAAGTACCGTCGTTGGCGTTGGAAACTCTCACGGCAACGGTTGGGCTTCATATCGGGGATCGTGGCGGCTTCGGTTGTTTGCTGGCTGCTGTTCATCTTCGCACTCTTCTTGATGAGTTAGTTCAGCGAAGCAAGCGAAGAGGACACTGCCGTTGGGCAGCATCACGTGGGCAGTGGCCATGTTCACACTTCGCGGCTCACCAAGTGGGCATTCCGAATGCATGGCTGGACCAAGCACGAGAAGCTCAAAAACAGAGCAGTGGAAGTGGACAGTTGAGCGAAATCGACTTCCGAAAGGTGCCGGGACCATTCATCGTCACGTTTGCGAATATCGCGGTGACAGCTGCCGAGAAAGGCATCCCAGAAAAAGTTCTGGCGTGAGCCAAACCCAGTTCACCAAGGCGAACCTGAGCTGTCGTCTTCTGGCGGCAGTTGTTGTGGAGGGTTCTCTCGGTTGAGCTCAAGAACCGTTTCCACGACATCGATCAACTGATCTAGTCGGAACGGTTTGAACAGAACACACTTCGGATGCAGACCATTCTGTCGTGCCTTCACGATCGAGTGTCCCGGGTCATATCCAAAGCCGGTCATCAGCACCATGGGGACGCGATCCATGATTTTGCCCAGTCGCAACATCAGTTGGTAGCCACTGTAGTTCGGCAGGCGAATGTCACTGATGATCACATCGTAACTATTCGCGCCGCCGCTACTGCGGACCATGAAGACTGCTTCGTCACCCAAGTGCGCGGTTTCGACCACGCAGCCGTATCTTTCCAGCAGGTGATGAGCGTCTTCACGCACTTGGTCGTCGGCGTCCACGACCAGAATTCGTTTCCCTCGCAACAGGGCATGTTGTGAGGACTGGACGCCGGCGGGAACGGCTTCCAGCGGCGTCATCTTTTGGCCGATCTGTTGGATCGTTTGTTTGATATCTCGAGCGTTGTGTAGGATCCGGCGAAGTCGATCGGTAACTTCAGGGCTGTGCCCAATGTAGCCTTCCATCACGTTGACAGCGTCGTTCAGGATCTCGTCGACAGGCATCGCGACGGCGCTGTGTATGGCATCGCAGCTCTGCTGGGCTGTATTGGCTTTCTGCGCAACCAACAATTCCAGCGTGTTCAAAGCGAACGCGACGTCACGCGCGAAAATTTCCAGAAACTGCAAGTCGCTTTCGGTGAAGTCGTTTGGGTCGGGGCTCTCCACATTGATGGTACCCAAGACTTGATCATGCAGAATCAATGGTGCGGTGATGGAACTCTTCGCATTCGCAACGCCAGGAATGAATAGCGGGTCGTTCTCAACGTCTTGGCAGACGTAGCTGATGCCGCTTGCCGCGACATAGCCTGTGACACCGTTGCCTTGCGGGTGGGCGTAGAGTTGTCGATCCGATGCTTCTTGGTCGATTCCGACGCTTAGCAGAGGAACCAAATTTCCGGTCGCATGTTCGAGCAAGCGAATCTCGATCGCCTCAAAGTTCAGCAGATCACTCAGGTAGTGTCGAATGTTCTCCTTCAAGAGATCGATCCGTTCATCGACCTCCATCATGAAGATTTCAGAGGGACGCAAGTCGGCGAGTTCGCGACCCGCTTGATGAATCGCAGCCAACTTCTGTTGCTGAAGAATTTCCTCGGTGATGTCGCTGACCGTCACGATCAATTGCCGAGAGTGATCGGGGTGAACAATCGGTGCAGCGTGCACTTGATAGTAAGCGTTGTTGCTGGTGTGCAGCGTGCTACTTCCTTCTTCCCCCGTTGCCAGTGCAGTGTGGAAAGGGCAGAAATCCGGGCCCATGATTTCTGGGTTGGAAAGCAGTTCGTAGAAGTTGGTTCCCGAAGGCGACTCTTCGTTGACGCCGGACCATTGAGCAAGTCGACGATTGATCCACAGCACGCGGATGTCTGCATCGAGCAAGGCGACACCTTCGGGCATGTCACGAAGCATGATTCCGCTTTGTGCGATCCCTCGAAGTTCACTCAACTGTGGAAGTTGATCGCGTGCGATCCAGACGCCATCCACGGTCGGTTCATTCAGCTCGTCAACTACCGCCACGGAGGTGTCAACAACGATCACATTCTCACGATCGATATCGGCCGGCAATGTCTGCGGATCACCCACGCAAATCAGTTTGCGGGGTTCGCTTTTCGAGTGTGTCGCCTGTGGTGATCGATTCATCGATCTTCTCCCACGCAACTTGCATCGCGCCGGGCGGACGCTTCAGAGCAGCACCGCGTGACAGGATGAAGATTGAGTGTAGGTTGCGAGTGTTCAAAGCCCCTAGGAATGATAGGGAACGAGTCACGATTTGTCATAGGTAGCCGACTGATTGGATTCTGGACTCAACTGACTCTCCGTTCGCTATCGGCTTGTCTTCAGGGCGTTCTTGCGGGAACCGAGTGAATGAAGCCAGATTCAACAAAGAAAAGCGGCTGATTCAAGGCAAGCTGGAAACTCAACCCACTGTGATTTTGGATCGCGATGGTGACTGGTCCGCAATGCTGGTCTGTTTTACTGGACATGGGTACAATCGTCAGGACAAGCTAAAGTCCGGTTCCGATCAAGTGCAATTAGCCCTGGAGAGGGGCTGAGGTTTGCCTCTTTTCTCTAAATTTCCGGACACCGGTTGTTGACTTCTAAACTCAACCCTCTAAATTTTGCACCGCTGGGCGAGTATTCTGCCCATTTTACGCAGCCGTTAAAAACTTCCTCGTACTTCTTCTTCTGCTGCCTCACAGGCTGTATGACGTTTCGGAGGGTTTCCTAGAGATGAGAGCACAAGTGTTTCAGAACGTTCTTGGACTGTGTGTGGCGCTACTTTTCGCCGCCAACGTTCAAGCAGGATGTGGTGACTGCGGGGGCTGCGCAAGCGGTTCCGATTGTGTCGCCGTAGGCGGCGGAGTCGCCATGGGTAGTGGCGGCGGTAGCGTCGTCATGGGAGCCGAGGGCGGCTCCGTAGTAAGCGGTGGTGGTGCGTGTGCACCTTCAGTTTCGTACCAGACACAAACTGTGATGCGTTCACAGTATGTCACCGAGACTCGAATGGTTCCAACGACCACCTACCAGCGCCAGACACAAACGCGTATGCGTTCGGTCACCAAGCGAGTTGCACGAGTCGAGACCAAGCAGCAGTCTTACACTGTGATGGTTCCACAGACTCAAACTCGTGAAGAGTCGTACACGGTTCAAGTTGCTGTGCCATACACCGAAGAGGTGCCATACACAGTACAGGTTCCTGTCACGACCCAAGGTGAGCAAAGCTACCAAGTTTCGGTGCCATACACAGACAACGTGGAGCAAACCTACACTGTAACGGTTCCAAAAACAGAGCAAGTCACTCAGACTTACTCGGTTTCGGTTCCTTACACCGAGCAAGAACCCTATTCGGTTACCGTGCCTTACACAGAGCAAGTTGCACAAGAGTACACCGTACAGGTTCCTGTTCAGAAGACTCGTGAGGAAAGCTATCAAGTTAGCGTTCCTTACACCGAGAACGTGACTCAGGAATACACCGTTACGGTTCCTGTCACATCGTCTCGTACTGAGACCTACCAAGTCAGCGTGCCTTACACCGAGCAGGTGGAGCAAGCTTACACGGTTCAAGTCCCAGTGACTTCTTCGCGAACTGAGTCTTACCAGGTCAGCGTTCCTTACACTGAGAATGTCACCCAGACATACACTCAACAGGTTCCTTACCAAGAGACTCAAACTCAGACTTACTCTGTAAACGTTCCTTACACCGAAACGGTTGAGCAGCCTTACACAGTAACCGTCCCTTACACTGAGCAAGTTGCTCAGAACTACACCGTTCAAGTGCCATACACTGAGCAAGTCGCCCAGAACTACACCGTTCAGGTTCCTGTTCAGCAGACCAAGACTGCTTATCGTACTGTAAGCTCCTGCGTTCCTGTGACGACCATGCGGTCGGTTACCAAGGACATGGGTAGCTATCAGTGCCAAGCCGTTCAGGTTGGCGGCAACGGTGGCGGAGTTGCTAGCGGTAGTGCTGGTGGCAGCGGTTGCGGCTCATGCTGCTGCTGCAAGCCTGTCTCTACCTGCGGAAGCGGCTGCGGCGGTGGATGTGGTGGTGACGGAGTTGTTGGTGGTGCTGCAGCAGGTGCTGCATGCGGACCAACGATTGCCTATCGTCGCGTTTACGTTCCAAACCCTGTCACGACTCAGGTTCCTCAGACGACCTACCAGCGTCAGTCGAGCCAAGTTCCTTACACCTACACAACGACCAGCTACACAACCCAAACGCAAACGCGAATGGTTCCTGTGCAGCGTTGTCGTACCGAGACTCGTACTCGCATGGTCAACGTGACCAAGCATCGTACCGAGACTCGTGCTCGTAGCGTTCAGGTTCAGAAGTGCCGTACAGAGCAACGTACTCGTGACTACACAGTCACCAAGTACCGTACTGAGACCAAGACTCGCGAAGTTCCTGTCACCAAAACTCGCACGGAAACTCGCACCCGCGAAGTTCCTGTGACCACGATGACAACCGAGCAACGTACTCGAACAGTTTCGGTTCAGAAGACTCGCATGGAAGATCGCACCCGCGAAGTTCCTGTGACGACCATGACCACGCAGACTCGTACTCGTACCGTGCCTGTCACCAAGACTCGTATGGAAACTCGTACGCGAACAGTTCCTTACACTGAAATGTCCACAGAAACTCGAACCCGTATGGTTTCGGTTCAGAAGACACGACAGGAAGAGCGAACTCGCAGCATCACGAAATCGCGTACAGAGCAGCGAACACGTACTGTTCCAGTGACTCGTATGACGACTGAGACTCGTACTCGTAGCGTTCCTGTGACCAAGACTCGTATGGAAACCCGTACGCGTACTGTTCCACAGACTTCGTACACAACTGAAACTCGTACTCGTACGGTCAACCGTACACGTATGGAGAGTCAGCAGCGTACACGAACGGTTCCTTACACCGTGAACGTTCCTCAGACTCGTACCCGTAGCTACAACGTGACTGTCTACGACAACGTCACCGAGCAAGTTCCGGAATCGTACACTGTCTGCGTTCCTGTTCAGTCGATGAAGGCTGTTCAGGTCCGAGTATGCAAGCAAGTTCCTACGACCGTTTCCGTTCCTGTCTACTCAGCACCTGCTCCAGTCAGCAGCGGTTGCGTCGACTGCGGAAGCTCAATGGGCGGAACCGTTATCCAAGGCGGCGAAGTCATGAGCAGCGGAACTGTCATCGACAGTGGCGCTAGCTACGGTGGTGCCGTTGAGGCTGCTCCAATGGCTACAGGTGCTGGTTGCACAAACTGCAACTAACTTGCCAGATTGAAAAATCCTGCACCTAGTGCACGGAAACATCGAACCCCGGAGAGCTCTGCTCTCCGGGGTTTTTTCATGGTTTGCCAGGAGCAATTGCTGGGCTAGAACTGCAAAATGCGGATTCTATTGGCTTCCCGTGTGACATGTTGTTAGCTTGAAGAGGCTCTTCTCTAGGAGGTGCGTCATGCGCTCTCGCTCTTTGCCGTCTTCTGCGGCGTTCACATTGGTGGAAATGTTGGTCGTGATCGCGATCATAGGGATTCTCGTTGGATGACACTTCCGATGATTGGTGTGTGCGAAGGCTCAGGCTCGCCGGACTCAGTGTGCTGAACGACTGCGCCGGATCGCTTTTGCGGCGCTTGCATTTGAGAATTCCAAGAATCGGTTGCCGGGATATTATGAGAAGTTTGGCGAGTTCGCTGGAGGCGTTGACCCAGCTGACCCCGGAAACTTCGGTGGCAATGTTCCTCGGCATGCGAAGATTGGCACTTGGCAAGTCGCTTTGCTCGCAAACATGGGCAACGCGTTTCTCTACGAACGTTGGGCAATGGATCACTATCCACTTCTGTCCGATGGAAGTGGCGAGCGGGGGCCAACGACGGAGGGCTACAGCATCATTTCGGCTTCCAGCAGTCTTTACGAATGCCCCAGTGCTAGTGGCTCGATTGCCGCTCATGGGCTGACTAGCTACATCGCTAACGTTGGCATGCATGCAGACGTGTTTCCTTTCACTCATTTGCGTCCTGGTAGCGGCGCCAGGACGGTGGGCTTTGCACGATCGATGTCTCGTGCCAATGGAGCGATTAGCAATCAGTTTGCCGGTTTCGATCCGGTAGATGCGACGGGGGCAGTACCGGTTGGCAAGCGAGTTCGGATGGATGATTTCAAAGATGGGGCAACCAACACGATGTTGTTCACCGAGAACAATCAGGCTCAGCCTTGGTATCTGACTCGACTATCCGGCAATGTCGCGCACTTGCATCGTTTCTCCACGGTCAACGGCGATGAAGTAACCGAGTACCCAACGGAGTCGCGATACTTGCAGGGCGCCGTATGGCACTATGAGGATGACCTGCGTTTCGCTGGGGCGCCTGTCGTGCAGCCACGGCACAAAATCAACGGCGGCGACCCTTACAGCGAGCAGATGAACAGCATCAACTACACGGACTTGGCTCGGCCATCGTCATTGCATGTCGCCGGTGTCAACATGGCCATGGCTGATGGCAGTGTGCACTACGTGAGTGAGACAATGGACTACCGAGCCTATCAAGCACTCCTAACACCGAATGGTCGCTCGATTGATATGCCAAACCACGAGTACCTACCTTTGTCGGATTATAGTCGAGGCCAATCCACGTCTCAGATTTGCCTCTGATGCTGGGGCACCACGGTTCTTGAAAGGGCCGAGTGTTCGACTCGGCCCTACGCGCAGATATCAGGGATTGTTACCGTTTCGGCAAGAATGGAAACAGAACTTGGATCTCTTCATCCGTTGGCTGTTTGCCATACTCGCAGATCTCAAAAGCTTCCGCGAAATCGACATTTTCGGCAGCCTTTTCTCCATACCAGCGAGTCAAAGCGTTGCGAGATCGCTTGGCTTCGCCGCGTTGGCGTTTGATCCAACGTTCCTTCAGCCATTGCTCACGCAGTTCGCTCTGGGACTCAGGTGGGGCCGCATCCATTTTCTCTTGGCTGCCTAACGCGCCTCCTTCAAACGTTTGCGAAACCAAAGCGGAAAGCGCTTTGACTTTCTGGTCAAAAACCGGGCCGACATCGACTGCGATGTCAGGCTCGAAGGGGTAGGGCTTTTGGAAACCGTCGCTCGAGTACAGGAACACGGGGTTTTTCATGAGAGCCGGAACCAATGGCATGAAGTGTGGAACTGTCACCATGAACGCAGCGTCTTGCACCAAGACACCGACATAGCGATGATCAGGATGATAGTCCCAAGGTCGATGCGCGATCACGATGTCGGCATTCCATTCGCGGATCAAGCGAGTGATTTTTCGACGGTTTTCGAGGGTCGGCATCAACTCTCCATCGTGAATGTCGAGCACTTCTGATTCTGCTCCGAGCTGTTCGGCAACTTTCGCCGACTCTGCCGCGCGACGACGAGCGAGGGGGCCTCCCGCCATGCCCCAGTGTCCGATATCGCCGTTTGTGACGGAAACCAGTTTGACATGGTGCCCTAGCTGGGCCCACAGCGCGGCCGATCCGCCACTCTTGTATTCTGCATCGTCTGGGTGAGCCCCAAAGCAGATGATTCGGAGCTTCTTTTCGTCGCTGTCCTGTGAGTACGCAGCAACAGGAATGAGCAGCAGCACGAACGTGAGGGTACTTCGTCGAAACATTGGATTCTCCCTTAGGCAACGAGGCAACTAACTTATACCAAGAGCCGGAGGGGCAAGTTTGTTTGCACCGCCAGAACAATCTTTCGACACTATCTCATTTTGGCGCGGTTGATCGATTTTTCCATGTCGTCAAACAAGTTTCCTGCCCCATCGTAGAAGATGCGTCCAATCAGCAGGTCTGTCACATTGCCGCGATGTTCAGGATGTTCTTTCATGAACCGCCCGATGCTGAATTCCTTGGTATAGAAGGCACGCACCAATTTGCGTATCCACTGGGCTCCTTCTTTGAAGGGCTCGCACCAAAGCCCCAACTGCTTGCCGCTGACGTCGTTCTTTTGAAGCCCTTCGACGACCGCTTCACCAGCTCGAATCCCCATCTCCAGAGCAAAGTAGACTCCCGAGGAATAGACGGGATCGATGAAGCCAAAAGCATCACCAACGAGTACCCAGCCATCACCCGCACTTTGAGTGGTCGTATAGGAAAACTCTTTGGCGGTACGAATGTCTCCTAGTCTGGTCGCATTCATCAATCGCGGTTTCAGTCCAGGACATTTCTTGAGTTCTTCGAAGAAGACTTCTTCGGGCTTACCACGTCCCTTCAGCAAGTAGTCCGTATCGGCGACGCAACCAATGCTGGTGATGCCACGGGAGAGCGGAATGAACCAGAACCACGAGTCTTTCGATTCCGTATTCAAGATGATCGTGGCGCCCTCGTGGTCGCCATCACCGCGAACCGCGTCTTTATAGTAGGTCCAGATGGCGGCCTTCTTCAGGTCTGGATTGACTTCTTTGAGTCCCAACTTGCCTGCCATGAACGCTTGCTGGCCCGTGCCGTCGATCACGACTCGGCACTTGACTTGGTGGTCGTTGCCATCAGCGTCACGGAGCACCACGCCCTTCGTTGCACCGTTCTCATCGAGTTTGACGTCGATCAAGCGTGTCCGGTCAAGACATTCGGCACCAACCTCGGCGGCCCGATCGAACAACATTTTGTCGAACTCGCTGCGTTCGACCTGCCAGGTCTCACTGCAAGGCCGGTCGTCGTGTTGTCGGAAAAAGAAAGGTTCCGATTCTCGCCCATCATGGGTAACGAATTGGACGCTCTTTTTCTTCTGCCAGCCGCTGGCCTGAATGCGCTGATTCAGGCCCAATCGGTCCAGCGCCCAATAGGCCTCCGGCATCAACGATTCACCCACGTGAAATCGAGGTACTGGCTCACGCTCAATGAGCAACGTGTCGAACCCGGCTTCGGCGACGACGGTCGCCGCCGATCCGCCAGCGGGTCCGCCACCGATCACCACCACTTCGTATTCGGACTTCATCCAGCAGGTTCCTATTCAGGTCGAGTGTTTGAGTGAACTCCTTCTACAGAGTCATCATCTTTGAAGTATATTCACGTGAAAACCCCTGTCTTTCCTGCCGTTGGTTGCTGGTTTTGGCTTCTTCAGCAGGTTGTGATCCTCCTACCGCCTGAGTTTCTTGAAACCATGCCCCAATTCTCCTTCGTTTCGAGATTCGCTTTTCTGCTGCTAATTGCCACTTTGACTCAAGGATCACGCTCGACAGCGGCCGAGTCGCCCTCGCAACCCAATCTGGTTTTCATCTTCGCGGATGATATGGGGTACGGAGAAATTCATGCGCTGAACCCTGAACGCGGAAAGATTCCGACTCCGAATTTGGACAAGTTGGTGGCCCAGGGAACCATTTTTAGCGATGCCCACACAGCCTCAAGCGTTTGCACACCGTCGCGGTACGCACTCCTGACCGGGCGCTACTGCTGGCGGACGAAACTTCAAAAGGGAGTGGTGACTGGCAATGACGATCCCGTCATCGCCGCTGACCGTACCACAGTCGCGGAGATGCTTGGCAAGCATGGATATGACACAGCGATCATCGGAAAGTGGCATCTGAACTACAACTACGAGGGCGAACACAAGCGTGCTAAGACGAAAGTCGCCAAAAACGCGACACGTAAACCGGCGCCTGCTCCGGTCGGTACGCGGATCGTGGATGGGCCGATCACACGTGGGTTCAATCACTACTTTGGATTTCATCACGCTCGGGAAATGAGCAGCCTGTGTCGTGGCGACCGAATCATTGAAGAAATCGATGTGGTCGAAATGTTGCCACGCCTGACCTCGGAAGCCGTCCGCTATGTCAACGAGAAGGCCGACGGTGCGAAGTCAGGTAAGCCGTTCTTTCTGTACCTGCCGCTCAGTTCTCCCCACACCCCGATCGTTCCCAGCAAAGAGTGGATTGGAAAGAGTGGCCTGGGAAGCTACGGGGACTTTGTGATGCAGACTGATGCGAGTGCTGGTGCAGTCATCGATGCGATCGACGCGAACGGACTGACGAAGAACACGCTGGTGATTTTTAGTTGTGATAACGGAACGAGCAAAGCCGCAGGAATCAAAGAACTGCAGGCCAAGGGACACTATCCTAGTGCCCACCTTCGTGGATCGAAGGCTGATATCTGGGATGGCGGACATCGCGTTCCATTCATCACTCGTTGGCCCGCTGGCGGAGTCAAGGCTGGTGGGACGAGCGACCAGTTGATTTGTCTGTCAGATTTTTTCGCGACGACCGCAGAGTTGGTGGGCGCGTCGGTCGCAGAGAACGAGGCGGAAGACAGCTACAGCTTTTTGGCGGCACTCAGCGGGCAAACGGTTGCCAATCCACGTCGCTCGGTCATCCATCATTCCTTTTCGGGGCACTTCGCCATTCGAAACGAGCGTTGGAAGTTGGTCCTGGCCAACGGTTCTGGCGGTTGGAGCGCACCGAACGAAAAAGCGGCCGCTGCAATGGGCGCGCCCGACGTTCAGTTGTACGACATGCTGACTGATCCAAGTGAAGCGACGAATCTTTACGACCATCAAGCGAGCGTGAAGAGCGAGCTGATGAAGTTGTTGGAGTACGACGTCAAACGCGGTCGAAGCACGCCCGGTCCAGATCAAGCCAACGAGCGTGAGGTCAATCTGTGGAAGTCCAGGTGATCCACCGACGCTCGATCACTTATCGGTGAGTTCGTTCCAGATGATGTCTGCTTCTTTAGAGGCCCGATTGAGTTCTGAGTCGGAATCGTCACGGCGCGGCGCCAATTTCAAAACGAAGGGCCGAAGCTCATTGGTCTCGCCCAGCACGATTTCTTCTTCGTTGCGGACTTGGATCTCATTTCTACTCGGGACGAAGTAGATTTCTGAATACTCTTGTAGGTCAAGGATCCGCAGTCCTTCCGCTTCCTTGTCGTACACACACGCGTAAAGGCATCCACGTTCCAGGAGATGCTTGACGAGGATGTCCCGTTCATCTTCAAACGGTTCGATTTCAAAATGCCCGCGCTGTAGCATTTTGACGAATTGAGCGCCAGGAATGCCATCTCGCATCAGATTGACGGCACCTGTTGTGGTGTAGAGGGCGCGGGGAAAGTTCACGGTGTCGCTGTCTGGGTCGATTTCGCCGTACAACACAGCGTAGGGTTCTTGATCGTCGTAGGCTTTCGCCAGTTGCATTCGATCGAGGTAAAACAGCAAACGGTAAGCTTGATCGTGTTGGTCGCGAATCATGTTGATCCAACCACCTTTGCCATCCTTGTTTGGACCGTCCTCGTACAGTGCATCGAGGATTGGATCCGGCTTGATCATTTTCGCGACAGCTTCACGGCGATTGGCTGCCTTAACGAAACTGCGTGCTTTTGAGTTCGGAACGTTGGACATTCGAATGTTCGATAAATCGTGTTGTGGGCCCCTCTTACCACCCATCATAACGGTGGATTCGAACTGCCGCGATACATTCATCAAGAAGCAGTGGATACATAAAGGTCCTGAGCAGCCCTGTTCGACACAGCGGAGCATGAACGCGTCCCAGGGTGCTACGATATTGCCAGCGTTTTTCAATATCGGTCGCCGCCAGCAGTTCGTACAACCATGCAATTTGTTGATGTAAAGATCCATGACAATGTCGCGACCATTTTGATGGAGCGACCGGGAGCTCGAAATGCTCTCAATCCTCAACTGCTTGAGGACTTGTCGACGGCTTTTTCTGATGTTCATCAGGAGAAGCGAGTCCGCGCGGTCGTGCTGACCGGTGCTGGGGACCATTTTTGCTCGGGCTTGGATCTCAAGGTCCTCGCGGAAATTGCAGAGATGCCTGAGCTGAACGCGTTGCCTGAGTGGTTGACGGTTTGGCGAACGCTGAGCGAGCTCTTTGAACAGATGTTGTTGTTTCCAAAACCGATCGTTGCTGCCGTTGATGGAGCCGCCGTGGGAGCGGGGCTCGGATTGGCATTGGCGGCGGACCTGGTGGTTGCCACGACGAGATCTGAATTCTCGGCGATCGCCATTCGTCGAGGGTTGGTCGGCGGTGCGACCGCAGCTCTGCTGTCGTTCCGATGTGGTGGTGCGATGGCTGCACGCATGTTGCTGACGGGAGCGTCGATTGATGCGAATGAAGCGCACCGACTTGGAATCATCGGGACGCCCGTGGATCCCAGTCAGATCTGGGTGGCAGCATCGGAATTGGCAGCCGAATGCACTCATGCACCGCGCGAGTCTGTTCAAGCCACCAAGCGAGTATTGAACGAGCGAATCGGCGAGGAGTTGCTCACGCAGTTGGCGACCGGAGCAGCTGATAGCGCGACCGCATGCACGACCGAATCCGCCGTCGAAGGAATTCGAGCGTTCCTGGAGTCCTGATCTCGCGGTGGACCTGGTGCCACGTCCGGCCTACCCAAGAGAGGTGTGGTGTAGGCCGTACCGACCGAGCGTCAGCGAGAGAGTTACGGCTGGCTTAGCGGCTGAGGTAGTCAAGCCGGCGTTGGATTTCACTGCGCGGCTTGATCTCAAACAGGAACTGGATTTTCTTGACGTCGATTGGCAGTCGACCGTCGAAGAAGTCGTTCAAGAAGACAGCGGTGTTCATCATCCGCAGAGCTTCGGGTTCATTCGTTGCCCGTTGAAACGATCGATACAGCGACTTTCGTGGGTCTGCTCCACCGACGATCGCAAAGAACTCGGTTGCCCGGTTCACAACCAATGGCTCGGTGTCGGACAAGCGATCGTCGATCAGCGGTAGCAAGGCTTTGGCCTCTTCGCCGAAGCTCGAGCAGGCAACGATTGCCCAGTAGCGTACCCAAGGATCATCGCTTGCCAGGGCATTCTTCAATTCAGGCTCGGCCTCGTCATAGGGCAGCAGCGCCAAGTTGACGGTGTCGATCAGTTTTGCAATGTCTTGCTTGCTCTGTTGACCAAACTGAACAGGGTTCTTCATGGGCGCGTCCATTAGCAAGGCTTCGGGAACGAAGCTCAAGTCGGGCATGTCTTTGAGTTGCTTGATCAGGCGATTACGCATTTTGATCAGCGTGTCCTTGTATTGGGGATCCGCTGCCAGATTGTTGACCTCGTGAGGGTCCTGTTCCAAGTCGTACAGGGCTTCGGCTGCTTTGGGTTCATAGAACTGGCTTTGCGCTCGGTTTAGCTTTCCTTCTGCGTGTAGTTCTCGCCATTCGGTGTAGGCTCGCATTTGGTAGCGATAATTGTTTTGCAGGCCATCGGGCAAGAAGGGTTCAAAGTTTCGCATGTACTTGTACTTGCCCAAACGAAGCGTGCGAACGAGATCGTATTTTTCATCGAAGCGATCGGCGTAGCCAAACGCTTCGTTTCGAGCGTCCACTTCAGAAACGTCGATCTCCTTCCCAAGAAACGCGGTTCCATCGATGCCGTCAGGCGGCGTCAGGCCAGCCAGTTTGAGCACGGTTGGTCCGAAGTCAACGAATTCAACAAAGCCATCGGTCCGACTAGCCATCTCGCGGTTAGCGAGGTGCTTGAAGTTCTCTGGTACACGCACGACCAACGGAACGTGAAGTCCAGATTCATAGGCGTAGCCTTTGGAACGAGGCAGCACGCCTCCGTGATCACCAAAGTAGAAAACGAAAGTATTTTCTAATTCGCCAGCAGTTTCGAGTTCACTGATCGTTTGCCCAACGACTTCGTCGATCGCCAGCATACGATCGTGGTAGTAGGCTCTTGTATATCGAAAGGTTGGTGTGTCAGGAAAATAGGGCTGTAGTTGGATCGACTGTTGGTCAGCGACGGTCGGTTTTTCCATTGCGACGGCATCGAAATGGAGGCGGCCTTCGTGAGACAGCGTGCTGGTCAGTACATGGAAAAACGGAGCGGACTTATCAGGTCGATTCTTCCAAGACGCACGCTTGGAAGAGTCGCTCCAAACATCATCGGACTTGATCGCGTTATAGTCCTCTTTGCTGTTGTTGGTTGTGTGATAGCCGGCTGCTCTGAGATAGGCGGGGAACATCTTTAATCCGTCAGGCATCGCAGCCATTTGCATTCGACGATGAAACTGAGTTCCGATCCGAGGCCCATAGCAAGACGTGATCAGCGTGGTGCGAGCGACGGAGCAAACGGGTGCGCAGGAGAATGCACGGTCAAACGTGACTCCGTGTTGGGCCATCGCTTCGATGTTTGGAGCCACCGCTCCATGCCGATCAAAGTGTCTCAGGTAGTGTTTTGAGTTATCTTCAGACATGATCCAAAGAATGTTGGGGCGTTTGTCATCCGCCATGGCGGGTGCAGCCAGGTCGGTCAGTAACAAGCCGAAAGCGAACAACACACATGAATGCCGAATCGACCAGGCGAAAAAGGAAACAGTCGGGCGTGGATCACTCACAGTCAAAACCTATTGAAAAGCGTGGCGAGGCAAAGATGAACCGCGATTGTAGACCCTTTGCAGCTCGTTTGTTATTCCGCATTGCGGCGATGACGGCGGCGATCTTGATCTCGAGTTGGTCGCAAGCGGAAGAACGGCCGGCCGCGGACGATCAAAAAGTTGATGGGCCGCCCGCTCTCTC
>JBGCGI010000059.1:0-5691 GCA_045110715.1 Rubripirellula sp. | reverse complement strand
TTGAGGACCGCCGTTTCACAGTCGCGATCCCAAAACTCAGCACCAGTGAGTTCGCATTCCGGAGCTTGTCGCGATTGTTCCGTTGGTAAGACTTGAGTTGACGGACAGGGTTGGGGGAACACTTCTTGGCAAGGTAGATGACGGGCTTGGGGAAGCCGATCTATCAATCAGCGACCGATACACGAATCGGATGGACCATTCGTTTGGGGCTGGTCGCAACCTCCAATCATTCACGGAAGATACAATGCGCAAGGAAGTCAAAAGATCGCTGCTACTGTGGCCAGCGGTGGCTTCAGCTACCATCACCACCCTGTCACTGCTGGGTACCGTTGGCACACCATCGTTGCATTCGGCATGGATGGCACTCAAGAGCGTCACCAACACGCGAATCGCCAAAGCGGACTCGATTGAATTCGAGGTTGTTGAGCGAGAAGCGATTGATGCGATGTTCGCGGATGCTTCGTTGCAACCGCCTGTGCTGAACGTCGAACTGTCTGCCCGCAGCGAACATGGTGCTCGCGCAATGTCGATGCCGTCACGAGTGGCGGTTGTGTTTGGCGCGAAAGACCAAATCAAGGCTCCGTTTCGAGATGAGCGTCACGAGCTAGCCGGCTTGGTGCTGCAGCCTTCACTGCACATGGACAAGCCCGTCCATGAGTTGGCTGACGACTTGTTGCGGGGCGAGATGTTGGCTGCCGATAGCATTGCCGCCAAAGGCATCATTCCTGCGGATCAGAATTTGGGGACTGAGACGGTCAAGTCGCTGCCCGCGATTGAGTTTCCTTTGGAGGAAGAGGCGGCCAGTGCGCACGAGTTGGTCGGTCCTGTCAAGCCGACCCATATCGACGATGAGATTGAGTTGGTGGAGCCCTATGCGTTCAAGTCTGTTCTTCCCGAGTCGACTCGTACGCTTGCCAAACGGATCTTTGCCGATCCGGTGCCTGCACAGGTCGAACTGTCGCCTCCGACTGAACGCAAGCCTGTCAAGGTTCAACGCGAGCAGCGGTTGGTTCAAACGCTTTCGCCTGCCGGTTGGCCTGCCACGCAGAAGCTGAACGATCAGCTGGATGGACTTTCATCGTTGGCACTTCGCGAGCGGACTCGCTCCCGCGACCAACTTGTTTCAGCAGCCAGTTCCACGACCGCATCGGCGTTGTGGGCCGAGCAGGTTTCCGAGCAACTGAAGGAATTGCAATCTTTGCCGCGACTCGGTGTCACGAGAGCCGGTGAGGTGATCGATCACCTGCAAGCTCTTGCAGTCCAAGGCCAACAGCAAGCTGAGCTGATCGAAGATCGATCCGAGCAGAGCCAGTGGTTGCGTGCGGCTCATGGTTTGACCCGACGTTTGGCAGTGTGGGAACCTGTGTGGCAGGTTGTTTCAGAAACCGAGCCGACATGGATGGTCAGTGACCAGCCGGTGACGGCGTCGCTTTCGGCGGCAATCAATTTGACGCGTCGAGACATCGAGGCCAGCGGCGACGCGATGGGATGGACTGAGTACCTGTTGTTCGATCAAATCGAATGGGCAGCCACTCAAGTTCACTCCGACGAGCGATCCGTGCTGGCTCAGCGATTCCTGTCTCGTCTGGATTGGCACGGTTTGGCTCCCGAGCACCGGGCATGGCTGGAACGTAAGTCGATTCTAGAGCTCGCCGACGCGATCCGTCCTTGGGCTCGAGATGCCGTCGACTATCCGAACCTGTTGAGTCAGCTCGAGCGTCAGGAGTCCGATGCGGTGGATTTGGCTGCGATTGACATCGCCAGTGCCGTGCAAGCTCTGCGTTTCGCTGAAAGCACCAAGGCCGTCGGCGTCGCCGATGCAATCGGAACGCACTACCGCAACGCGAACGTGCGAATGGCGATCAGCCAAAAGATGTTGCAGCGAATGGTGCCCACCATGGCACCCAAAACGGTTCCCGTTCGCACAACCATGTTTGGTAGCCGAATTCGCGGGATCAGCCACATCGAAAGTGACCTGCGAATTGCCTTGGTCCCCTCGCCAAACACGTGGTCCATCTTGCTGAATACTGTCGGGGGAGTGCAGACTTCATCGACGGGATTCAACGGTCCCGTCGCGATCCGCACGTCTGGCCGCTCGCAGTTCAGCGCGTCGACTCCGATCACGGTTTCGGCCCAAGGCGTGGACGTTGGACAATCCTACGCCAACGCTCAGGGAAAGCAGCGACTGCGGAATATCGAAACGGAGTACGATGGATGGCCCTTGGTTGGAGCACTGGTTCGCAGCATCGCCTCGAATCGTTATCAATCGGTGGCAGGTCAATCCAACCGAATCGCCAATCGAAAAATCGAGCGTGAGGTGACGACGGAGATCGACCAGCAACTGGACACTCGAGTGGGCGAGGCGACGACTCAACTGAGTCAAATGATTCTTGGACCGCTCGGAAAACTGAGCCTCGATCCGAAAGTGATCGATATGCAAACGACTGGCGAGAGACTGTTGGCCCGCTATCGACTGGCAGGTGATTGGCAGTTGGGTGCATTCACGCCACGGCCTCGGGCTCCCCGTTCCAGTCTGATGAGTGTGCAGATTCATCAATCGGCAATCAACAACACGCTCGAGCAACTCGTGCCTCGCGACCAGCCGATGTTGATCCAGGAGATGCTGGCTCAAGGTGCTAAGAAATTCGGCCAAGAGATCACTCTTCCAGCGGATGTGCCGGATGATGTCTCCGTCCAGTTTGCCAAGACTCGTCCGATCACGGTCGAGATCGAAGACGGCATGGTCTGGGTGACGTTGCGAGTGATGCGGCTGAAACGCGGCGAGAGAATTGATCTGACTCAGTTCATCGTACGGGCCAGCTACAAGCCGGAGATCGATGGTGTCAACGCGAAGCTGGTTCGCGACGGTCATCTTCGAATCAGCGGTCCAGGGATGTCGATGCGAGAACGGTTGCCAGTACGAGCGATCTTCAACAAGGTGCTGTCGCCCAACCAAGCGATCGCGTTGACGCTGCCCAAGCTGACGGAGCATCCGATCGCTGCGGATTTGGCAATCAGTCAGTTGGAACTGAACGCGGGCTGGGTTGCTTTGGCAGTGAGCGAGAAAAACGCTCCTCGCATGGCGACGGTGCAAGCCATCAGCGAGAATCGCTAGCCGGCACGGGCCTGGAAATGGTCGCCTTTCGCACAGAAAAGAAGCGAAAGACTACCCTTGCGAAAATGCAGTTTCGCGAAAGGCGACCATGAAAGTGGCAGAGTCCGTGCCTAGTACTCGCGGACTTCAACGCTCTTGGTGATGCCTGCCCACTCGTCCGAACGGAAAGGCGTCATCGGCAAGCCGTCAGCACTTTGCAGGTTGCAAACTGGATTATCGGCCCAGGCGTACCGAACCGCTACCGGCGCGGCGACCTCATCACTCCAGACTTCGATCTTGTTGGTTCTGGGAATGATCTTGGCCGAGGCGTTGTAGAACTTCTTGTCCTCACCCGCGATTGTAAAGCCAACGGGTTCTTTCACGTCAAACGTATCCAAGCCCTTTCCGATGTGCTCAAACGAGACGACCATTTTGTTGCCCTTCCGTTCAGCCGACTGAAACGTTGGACTACGAAACGGAAGCTTGATTCCGTACTGATTGGCGAGAGCCCAACGAGAAAGTCGCTTCGCAACATCCTGTTTGTTCTTTGGATGAATATCAGCTGCTTCTCCCAGATCGGTGATCACGGCTTCACCGGTGTTGGCAAGCTTCGAAATCGTCATCGTTTGCGCTTCACGCAGTTCCGCCCAATCGCTATCGCCTGGAGCGTCAACTTCAGCCCGATAGTCTGCCAGCTGGACCCAATAGAACGGGAAGTCGCCTTGGCCCCATTCGTCACGCCAGCTTTGGATCATCAAGGGGAACAAGTCGCGATATTGGTAGGCCCGCGATGCGTTGGACTCACCTTGGTACCAGATCGCGCCTTGGATCGTGTATCCAATCACAGGGCGAAGCACGCCGCAGTACAAGTTGGCGGGACGATGCTGGCCAGCCATCTTGTCCCTGGGGGCACGAGGCTTGTTGCCCTTCTTGGTCTGCTCCCACTTTTGAACTCGCGATTGCCACTGAGCCTTGGCGTCGGCAAAACTGTAGGTCTTTTCCTGGTCCTTCCAGTACTGAAGCAGATCGGAATACTTGCCATCCTTTTCCAGCAGGTCACGACGCACCCAAGCTTCTGCCGAAGATCCGCCCCATGCGTTATCGATCAAGCCAATCGGCACATCAAGTGTCTGATGAAGTTGACGCCCAAAGAAGTAACCAACCGCTGAAAAGTCCTTCACGGTTTCAGGCGTGCAGGCTGTCCATTGACCTTTGAAGTCGTTTTGAGGTTCTTGCGTGCCGACTTGCGGCACCGAAATCAGTCGAATGTTGGGATACTTCGCTGACAGTGTTTCCAGGTCAGGATCATTCGAGCTGCCGACTGAAAATGCCATGTTGGATTGACCCGAGCAGACCCAGACTTCTCCAACGAGCACGTCTTCAAACTTCTTGGTCTCATCGCCAGTGACCACCATTTCATGCGGACCGCCTGCAGGGAGCGGGTCCAGCGAGACATCGAATCGTCCTTCCGAATCGGCTTTGTCGGTCGCCTCGTGGCCAGCGATTTCGACCTTCACTTCGGTGCCGGCTGTTGTCCAGCCCCAAACATGAATCGGCTTGTCACGCTGGAGCACCATCGAGTCGCCAAAGATTGACGACATTTTGACTTCAGCAAAGCCAACCGTCGGGCAGGCTAACAACAACAAAGCAAAACCAAAGTTGCGCATCATCTTTCGGAGTCCTCTTGGGAAGGGGGGCGTTGTGAGCGGAGAGCTACAACGGTGGGGTCCGAATGATAACTGCTGGCGGTGGCGAATGCTATTCGCACAGATCCACGTCGCGATTTCAGCTATTCGTCTTGGACGATTTTACCAAACATGTGCCCGCCTACCGCATCGTGCTGCCACGTGCCAGCGTAGCGATTCGAATGAATCAGAACGCGTGCTCCGAAGTTTCCCATTCCGGGGATCCAGAAAGAGTCCAGTGTGATCACAGGGGTGCGTCCGGACCAGAGAATCTTGATCTCCAGGGGAACCTCGCTGTCGACGTCGCCATACTTGATTCGCGCCGTCATGCGATACATGTTCTCCCCAGGAAGCTTCTCGCATTTGCGAATCGTGTACTCTTCGATCTTTGGCGTGCGATTCTCTTTTCCGTCAACCGTGAACTGTCCAACGAACTTGCAATTGGAAAGGTACTTGGCCAGCTTTTGTTCGCGAACAGATTGGTCCTCGCTCTCGTCGACAACCTCCGTCGTCTTCTCGGTGGCGATTGAATCGCCTGATTCTTGTCCGCTGGTGGGAAGCTGGATGCAGACGGAAAATCCAAGCAGGAAAAGTTTCGGAAGTACGCGGCTCATGGAAAACTCTCGCACTCATTGAGAAATGGGAATGGCTCAGAAGATCCAAGCTCGTCACCCATGATGGTATCAAGATGCGCTGAGACGGGGGAGTCTTAACGGAAGCCGGATCCAGGATCGCAGCGGCGCAAGCTCTGGCGACTGCACTTCATTGGAGTGAAGTGGACGATGTGGGATTCCAGTGGCAACCGGAATGGCGGTTCGCTTGGCCCGGCCTGCAAGAGTGCGGAGTGAAGCGGTTGATAGCGTCGGCCGGATACAGGCGCGCCGCGCGGCAACTCCGGCAAAAGCCCTTCAT